>JBDLSS010000058.1:0-3732 GCA_039799345.1 Pseudomonadota bacterium | reverse complement strand
TTTATATAAACGCTCCAGTTGGTAACCGATAGCACGCGGATTACTTTCATTTTGCAGAATTAATTCAAGTGTGGCATTGACTTGTAACTGTGAGCGATAACGACGGCGATAGGTCATTAAGCTGTCAGTAATTGTCAACAAATGTTCTAAGATATTTGCGTCATCTGCATTGGGTGTGGTCAACATGGCACGTAATAATTGCCCTGTTTGCCACGAGCGTTCCAAGCGTCTGCCAATCATTAAGAACCGCCAACCTTGTCCGTGGGTCATGCTTTCCATGCTCAAACCCGCAAACGCTGCCAACGCGGTCACTAAATTATCCAGCTCCAGTAAGGCATCGCTTAATTGCATTGGCGTTTTTGCATCGCCCCGCTGCAATACCGCTAAAGCATCATCAATATCACTGATGACGCGCCACATGTCGGGTGAAACACGGTCGCGTACTGAACGCGCTGCATTCAGTAAAAATTGCAAAGTCGATGACAAGCTGCCAATACGGTTGCGATCTAAAAAGACGGATAGCAATTCAGTTTCAGGGGCTGCCAATTTTGCCGCTGCACCATCGCCGACAAAACCGGGATAAGTTTCGGTTAAAAAAGTGACTGCACGTAACAAACTGTGCACGCTGGCACGATTTTCCGCATCGGGATAGTCATAAGGCTCAAGCAGTGATAACAGCACCGAGCGCAATAAACGAATCGCACCTTCTGCCCGTTCTGCATAACGCCCTAGCCAGTACAAATTCTCTGCAACGCGGCTGGGTAATTCAACTTGTTGCCCTTCGTAAATGGTAAGACTGGTTTTGATGTCAGGTACTAAAGTGACTTGACGTTCAGGTTCGGAAGCAATCACCCAAGTGTCTTTACTGATTCCGCCGTTTTGGCTGGAAATAATCGGGGTGTCATCGCTGGGGGCGACGCGAGTCAAACCACCTGGCATCACCACATAGCCGCTTTCACCACTGACCAAGAAGCTACGTAAAATCATTTGACGCGGTTCTAAACGGGCATTCACCAACACGGGCGTGGTGGAACGCGGGGCTTCTTCTGCCCCCACAAACCAATGCGGTTGGGCGCGAATTTGTCCGCGCAGCATTTCCAATTGTTTTTGGCTGAGCATGCGCCCACGCACTGAAACCATGCCGGGAATTGCGGCAATGCGTTTAATTACCAACTTGTCTAAATTAGCTAAGACGTATTCGCGGGCTTTGCGCTCGCCACACCACCACGTTAGGGGGGATTGTAGTAATAATTCTTCGCCTAGAAAGTGTTTTGCCAAGGCGGGTAGGAAGGCGTGTAAACCGGGATTTTCGAGCACGCTGCTGCCGATGGGATTGGCAAGCATTACGTTACGCATGCGAATGGCTTGCATCAAACCTGCAACGCCTAAGTAGGAGTCGGGGCGTAATTCCAGAGGATCACAATAGCTGTCATTGACGCGCCGAAAAATCACGTCAACGCCTTGTAATCCGTCCAATGTTTTTAAGAAGACTTTGGCATCGCGCACGGTTAAATCTGCGCCTTGCACCAAGGTATAACCTAAATATTTGGCAAGATAGGCATGTTCGAAATAAGTTTCGTTATGCGGACCGGGTGTGAGTAATACCACACGCGGGTCTTCATGGCGCGACATGCTTGCCAAGGTGCTGCGCATGGTTCGGAAAAATAACGCAAGACGGTGCACATGCGAATCGCGGAATAGGCTGGGTAAAATCCGCGATAAAATCAGGCGGTTTTCCAGTGCGTAACCTGCCCCCGAAGGCGATTGAGTACGATCCGCCAGTGCCCACATTTTACCATTGGGAGCACGAACTAAATCGACAGCGTATAAAGGCAGTCGATGACGCTGGTTATATTTGATGCCATCAGCAGAACGTAAAAATCCGGGATGTCCGATAATCAGCTCGGGCGGTAAAATACCTTTACGCAAGACTTCGCGTGAACCGTATAAATCGGCAAGCAACAAATTCATTAATTCAGCGCGTTGTAATAGGGCGCGTTCGATATTGCCCCATTCTTCGCTAGAAATAAGCATCGGCACTGGATCGAGCTGCCAAGGGCGGTCACGTCCTTGCGGATCGCCGTAAATGTTGTAAGTGACTCCGTTGTCACGCAGTAAACGTCTTGCTTCTTGCCAACGACGTTCGATTTCGCTGCGCCCAAGACTTTTAAGCGAGCGGATCAAATATTCCCAATGAGGACGTATCTGATTATTGGCGACATACATCTCATCATAAACACGAGGATGTGGCTGATAATCAGTCACTAATTCATTGCTACTATTTACACTGAGGGTATTGGCTTCTGGCATGGCTATTTATCTTACGCATTGGCAGATTTGATGGTCTTGATCAGAACAGGGCTGTCGTGTGTTTATTATTTTAGTAACTTTTGTTCACTCAGCAATTTTCTTGCTGTCTATTCTGGTAATAATCATTACAATGTAACAAAGTATTTTGCTGAAATACGCATTTTTGCGCCGCATTTTAAGCAATTTTAAGTATCCCTGTTATAGTAACACGTTTATCCATGAACTTGCCTGTATGAATCTATCTCGATCCATAGAAGAAACCTATCAAAATACCTTGCTACAAGGGGTATCGCGCACTTTCGCGTTGACCATCCCCCAATTACCACCCTCACTTGCCACAGTGGTGGGGAATGCTTATTTACTGTGCAGAATTGCGGATACGATTGAAGATGAACCTAACTTGAGCACTGCACAGAAAGTTCAATTTTCCAAAAACTTCACCGAGGTCGTGGCAGGTACTGCGGAGGCTGAGGCTTTCAGTCATACACTTAGCCCCTTGTTATCTTCTAGTACTTCGGTGCAAGAGCATGAATTAGTTGCCAATACGGCACGGGTGATTGCGCTGACCCAACAGTTTACGAGCTCCCAACAAGCCGCACTCTCCGATTGTGTATGTATCATGGCGCAAGGCATGGCAGCATTTCAACAACATGCAAGTCTCGCAGGTTTGCCGAATTTGTCCGAAATGAATCGTTATTGTTATTACGTTGCAGGTGTAGTGGGAGAGATGTTGACCCGTTTATTTTGCGAATATTCGCCCGCCATTGCACGCCACGAAACCCAACTCCAAAAACTCGCAATTTCTTTTGGGCAAGGTTTGCAAATGACTAATATTCTGAAAGATATTTGGGAAGATCGCAACCGTAATGCTTGTTGGTTGCCCCGCAATATTTTTGCAGCCCATAGTGTAGATTTGGAAACTCTCTCTTTACGTGCGGGAAACTTAGGTTTTAATCAAGCCTTGACAGAATTAATTGCCGTGGCACACAGCCATTTAGCACTTGCACTGGAATATGTTTTGCTAATTCCTAAATCAGAGCAAGGAATTCGGCGATTTTGCTTATGGGCATTGGGGATGGCGATGTTGACCTTGCGTAAAATTCATCATTCGCCTGAATTTAGCGCGGGGCAACAGGTGAAAATCTCACGGCGCAGTGTGCGCTGGACGATTTTGTTGAGTAATACCGCTGCTTATCACGACCACAGTTTACAACTGTTGTTTTATTTGTTGGGGCGCGGTTTGCCAAAAACGGTGGCAGTGGAAGTTCAGAGTTTTGCGGGAGAGTTCTCGAGAGAGGCGTTTTCTAATTCTAAAATGCTTGCTGTGAATATGAATTCTACCCGCTAAGAGCATTTAGGCGGGCATTTTTGGCTATTCTAAACGACCTAAATCGCTTATTATTGAAAGTTCACTTCATCATT
>JBDLSS010000057.1:0-4893 GCA_039799345.1 Pseudomonadota bacterium | reverse complement strand
AATTAGCTGGTCAAACTTATCAAAACAGAAAATAGAAAAACAGTGATAAATAGCAAAGTGTATGTAACCTATTGCTCTTAAAGTAAATAACCGTTAATGATTTAGCCCTCCCCTTTAGGGGATTTAGGGGCTGGTTTTAAGGTTTAGCCCTCTTTAGTAGGGGGTGGGGCGCAGTTAAAACTTAATTGATGACAGGCCCTAGATGCTTTCACCAAATATGAGGACTTACCATGAAGCAAGTTAATTCTCGGTTATGGCAACTACTGTTTGCTCTTGGAACTACCACACTCGGTTTTATTGCGTATGCCGAAGAAAGCAATACAAAAGCTGTTGGAAATAAGTTTCAATTAAATGCAGTGGTTAGCTGTGGAAACGCAAAAACTCAAGCTACTTTTACCAGTGCCACAGTTGATACCTGCAATGTCGATAACAATGGCGTAGTGCAAATTAAACAAGTGGGTGCAGCTAAACTTTGTAGTATCACTATGAGTTATGCAGCCTTTGGCAGTTGCAAGGCTGGAGTACAACAATATACCTATACACTCGTCAAGGGCACATCCACACTGAAATTTACACCTGCAGTTAACAGCACAGTCGGAGAAACCGTAACGTTGAGCGCAGAGGGAATTGGTTCAACTAAAGCTGTGACTTTTGCAAGCACCACCACAAAAGTTTGTACTGTTTTGCGGAGTAATCTCAGTTTTATCGCTGAGGGAACTTGCACGGTGACAGCAAATCAAGAAGCGGGTGACAATTACAATGCTGTCACAACTCCTGTCAATATTACAGTGAAAGCTAAACCCGTGGCACAAAGCACTCCTAAAATGCCAACGGTCAGTGCGATGCAAAACTCTTCAAGAATGTTTAGGGCGACTCCTATAGGAACTCCTAATCGTCCCGCTAAACCGCTAGTCCCTCCTCGCCCAGTCATTGTTGTACCGCCTTGTAAAAGAGGAGGACCTGGGATAGAACCCTGTTAATATTTTTGCTTTAAATTCAACAGAATATTTTTATCTTATAAAAATATATCAATTATTCTGTGGTTTATATTTTCTTATTACCTAACCAAAGGATTTATCATGAAAAAACATGATTATCGCTTGTGGCAACAACTGTTATTTGTAGCAGGTATTGCCACACTAAGCATGAGCAGTCATGCGGTGACCAGCAAAGCCGTGGGGGAGAGTTTTAGACTCATCCCTTCCAATAGTTGTAACCTAACTTTTCCGAGCTTTAGCAGTACCACAACGGACACTTGTGTCGTTGATAATACGGGTCTGGTCAATATTAATAAAATAGGGGCAGGTACATGCACGATTTCAATTCGCTATCCCGCTTCAAACATATGTAAAGCCTCGACAGTTCAAAATACTTATACTCTCGTTAAGGGCGTGCAAGTGATTCAATTTATACCGCCGACAGAGGCTATAGTGGGACAAGATATAGTCCTGAGTGCCACAGGGGGGAAGTCAACCAGTCCCGTGACTTTTGAGAGCGCATCAACCGCTATTTGTACTGTATCAGGTGCTAATTTGCATTTTGTCAGTGCTGGCACTTGTGCGCTAACCGCTAAACAAGCGGCTGATGTGAATTATGCTGAGGCATCGCCTGTTAGCAAAAGCATAACCGTTCAACCCATTGTATTACAAGAACAAGTTATTACACTGAATATTGCAGAAAATAGTGGCATTGTGGGCGATGTATTACAGGTTACTGCAACAGGGGGCGGTTCGAATAGTCCTGTCACTTTGGCAGCCAGTCCAAATAATATTTGTAGCTTACAAGGGAATAGCCTGAGTTTATTACAAGAAGGCATTTGTCAAATTACAGCTGATCAAGCTGCCAATAGTTCATATTTGGCGGCTGAGACTGAGTCAAGCACTATTGCTGTGAAGGCTAATAAAGCCAGTTTTTCAGCGACAGTACTCAGCGATAAAGACAACAGCGGTACACTCAACATCGTGAGTGAAGTAGACACAGTCAATGTTTCATTGAAGCTCACTTCTGCCCCTAAAGATATTGGTAAAAATGCCGATTTATTCTTGATGTTAAAATGGAATGAAACTTGGTTATTTTTGGATAAGGACGGTTGGAAAAGTTGGAATCAAAAACTTGAAAGCTTGAGTTTTGTAAAACAACTGACTCCATTAACGGCTGAAACAGTGACTCTGCCGATATACAGCGGTGCATTGCCCCAAACAGGCATTATGGAAATTTACGCAGCTTATCGTTTAGCGGGAAGTAACAAACTAGATCAGGAGATGCAAAAAGTTTTAACCTTAGCGGTAAATCCCGCCTCTGACGATGAAAAAGCAAATTTCACTTGTCTCAAAAATAATGGGATTTATTATGATAAACGTTGCTTTACCGATGCTAAAGATTTAACTGGGGGATTTTCGGGTGGCTTATACTTATTTTCTCAGGACGCGGGTTTGCAATCTTCTGTGACTTTGGCATGTCGTTTAGGTAAGCGTTTTGCGGTGTTAGGACGTTTTAATGCAGGCACAGACCAAGGTAAAAAAGCTGAAATCGCAGTCGGTTTTAAAAATACAGAGACAGGAAAAATTTATCAATCCGATGGTACGGGATTTAGTGAACTTGCTGATTTATCGCGATTGAACAGTAAGCCTATCGGAGCTTTACCTGCTAATTATGCGACTGCTTTCTTTGATGGTGAATTGCCCAGCGTTGGTCAGTGGGAAATTTATGTCGCCTATCGGATAACCGGAGGAGAACTTAAGTATTCTGCTGTCGCTTTGGTTGCGAGCACTGCCGTAGAAAGCTGTGAAAATAAAGCCTTAGTTTTAAATACTTTGCCATTGGGTACGGGACAAGGGGAGATTATGACGAAAGCAAATGCTGATGGTTCAGTGACTTTAAGCGTCACCGCTACGAAAAATCAAAGTGTTTTCAAAGGGTGGACGGGGGATGCTATCGGCTGTAAAGGCACTGCAACCACGATCAGCATTATACCCAGTGTTGATAAATTTACGTGTCAACCCTTGTTTAATAAACAAATTTTAGGAACAACGAACTGCCCAGTGGATGATCCCACTTGCTGTAATTTGAGTAATCCAAAATGTCCTGCCATTCCTGAAGACTGTAATCCACCACAAGACCCGAATACGCAATGGTTGTTAAGTATTCCAATCTCGAATTCATCAGCTTTCCTACGAATACAGATTACTAACCTTTCTCATCAGAATCGAGAAGTTGTCGCTAGCTTATATGACGTGAATGGAGGAGAAGTTTTTGTAAACAAAACCTTAGTAGAGATGGGTAACTTAGCTCCCTTTGCAACAGTGTCTTTAACGCTGGAGAATTTAACAGCCAACGGTGTTACGTGGACAGGAAGAGCCACCCTGAAGATAGTGAATGCTGAGGGGCTGTTAGCTCAGTCCTTTCTTCGTCCTCACGCTTCTCTAACAGGACTTTCAACGTCGAATATTGGATACGGCACTACTAAACATCGTATATCGTATATACCCACTAATTCAGTAGTCACACCAGGTGCTGATACAGGAACGATAGTGATTACGAATATAGCGGATATACCGGTAAAAAACGTATCAGCCCGTTTGTTTACTCCTGATGGTTCTCTTTTGGGTGTTGCTGATTTAAGTCCAACAGAACTAGCCCCAAAAGCTACCCTGCGAATCTCCAGCGATAATCTGGGAAAGATATTTGAAGTTAAGGCATTGAAGGGAAAAGCTTTTATGGAGATTTTCCCTCAAGATGTGACGCAACGTTGTAATGGTAAAATGCTGATCCAAAATTTTATTCAGCAGAAGAATATTGCATTTTCACCCTTAATTAATGTCACACCTGTAGATTGGTAGTGTGTAGCTTGGGTTGCTATCGGCAACTCAATTTTCTCATCCACATTTTTTCATGCTTGCTGGGTTGGCTGTTGCCAGCCCAGCAAGCTTGTCAAGATGTATCACCTAAAGTTTGAGAGTTTCACTCACTTCTTACGCGGCACACGTTCTCCACTGCATTTAATACAAAACACTTCTTTATCTTCCAAGCGCAAAGCTGTCAGTGAGCCACCCCACAAACAACCCGTGTCCAGCGCGTAAATGCCATGCTCATCACGATAACCCAAGGTTGACCAGTGTCCGAAAATAATCTTGTTACGACGGCTAACGCGGTTGGGTACCATAAACCACGGAAAATCCCCTTCTTTATCATCTAATAATTCATCGCTGGGTGAGCCTTTACGTTTCAATGCAAGCCTGCCTTCTTCATTGCAATAGCGTAAGCGCGTGAAACAATTGGTAATAAAACGTAATCTGTCCCAAGCTTCCAAATCTTTTGACCAGATTTTAGGTTTATTCCCGTACAAATGTTCAAGGTAATCTTTAAAACGCTTGCCCCGCAAGGCAGTTTCCACTTCGCGGGCGCATTGAATTGCCTGATTTAAATCCCACTGGGGAGGTAAACCTGCATGAATCAAACTGATTTTAAGGGCTTCGTCATGATGCAAAAATGGACGATGTCGCAACCAATCTAATAATTCTTGTTTATCTGGCGCGGCTAAGATTTCATCTAAAGTATCATCTTTATTAAAATAATCCACAAAACCATAAGCAACGGCTAATAAATGCAAGTCATGGTTGCCTAACACCGTAATTGCACGCTCTCCCAGACTTTTAAAAAAGCGCAAAACTTCCAGCGATTGTGGACCCCGATTGACTAAATCACCCGTACACCACAGCGTATCATGTTTGGGATCAAAGTTAATAAAACCTAATAATTGCTGTAATT
Source organism: Pseudomonadota bacterium (assembly GCA_039799345.1). Lineage (GTDB taxonomy): Bacteria > Pseudomonadota > Gammaproteobacteria > Beggiatoales > Beggiatoaceae > JAQTYU01. Next base: position 126 of record JBDLSS010000057.1, on the reverse strand, counting down.
CCTTATAACAGCCTTGAATATCACCAATTGCGTATGTAGACATTAGTGGTCTCGTGCTTATCGCTTTGTCAAAGTGTCTGTAAATTTTAGCAGGGATAAGGGGGAGAGTGTTATAATGCGGCAAAA
>JBDLSS010000056.1:0-7331 GCA_039799345.1 Pseudomonadota bacterium | reverse complement strand
CCCTGAAGGGGATTTAGGGGCGCAGTTAAACATCACAAGGAGTTTTCAGCAATGACTTTAAAAAGCCTATTATGGCTCAGCTTATTAATCAGCAGCTTACTGAATTTGGCACAAGCAGCCCCACTGCAAGTGGTTGCCAGCAATCCCGATTTAGGCAGTTTAGTGCAAGCGGTGGGCGGTGATAAAATTAGCCTAACGGTGTTGGCAAAAGGCACAGAAGACCCGCATTATATCGAAGCAAAACCCAGTTTTATCAAGGCATTAAACCAAGCAGATTTATATGTGCAAGTCGGTTTAGAAATGGAAGTCGGTTACGCGCCTTTATTGCTGAACAATGCGCAAAATCCCAAAATTTTGCCCAATGAAACAGGACATTTGGATATTTCTGGCTACATTACCCCACGCGAAGTGCCGACTGAAGTCGTGGATCGTTCAATGGGCGATGTGCATCCCTTTGGAAATCCTCATTATTTACTTGACCCCTTAAATGGTTTGAGTACGGCGGCGGCAATTCGGGATCGTTTGAGCAGTTTGTGCCCCAGCGAGGCAGAATATTTTAATCAGCATTATCAGCAATTTGCCAAACATCTGGCGAACAGTTTATTGGGTGAAAAACTGGCGGCGGTGTACAAACCCGAAGACTTACCCAAATTAGCTTTATTATTTGAACGCGGACAATTAGGAAAATTTCTGGAAAGCCAAGGACAACAAGCTTTATTAGCGGGCTGGTTTGGGATGATGCTCCCGTTTTACGGCACGTTAGCGGTGGATGATCATGATTTATGGGTTTATTTTACTGCACGTTTTGGGATTAAAGTGATTGAGCATTTAGAACCCAAACCAGGTATTGCGCCCACCACCAAACATCTGGGAGAAGTAGTAGAAAAAATGCGGGCAGAGAAAGTTAAGTTAATTTTAACCACACCGTATTATGATCCCAGTCATGCGCGTTTTGTCGCCGAACAAACGGGGGCAAAAATTGCAAAAATGGCGCATCAAGTCGAATCTTTGCCGCCAGTCACAGATTATTTCAAATTGGTTGATCACAATGTTCAAAGAGTGGCGGCAGTCCTTAGTGTCCGCTAAAAATATTCTCCCTGTGGAACAGCGCGAGAAACCTGTCATTAATCAGGAAAATCAAATACCTTTATTGCAGGTCGAAAACTTAAGTCTTGCGTATGGCAAGCGCGTGATTTTGGAAAACGTGAGTTTTGAAGTGCACGCGGGTGAGTTTTGGTTTTTGCTGGGCAGTAACGGCATGGGAAAAACCAGTTTTTTGAATTGCTTGCTCGGTTTAATTCCTGCCCAACACGGCGCGTATCATTTACACCCCGTGCTGCGTTCACGGGCGCGTATTGGTTTTGTGCCGCAACAATGCAGTTTCAATCCCTCCTTGGCAACTTCGGTGCGCGAATTTGTGAGCCTTGGTTTGGTGGGCATTGAAACCCATAAATCGGAACGCGAAGCGGCTTTACATTTTGCGCTGCAACAATTGAATTTAACCGCTTTTGCACAACGTAACTATTGGTCACTTTCGGGTGGACAGCAGCAACGTGTTCGGGTGGCGCGGGCTTTGGTGCGTCGTCCGTATTTTTTGTTAATGGACGAGCCAACCAATGGTTTAGATTTAGCGGTACAATCCGCATTATTGGAAGATTTGGCGCGTTTACAACACGAGGGTTTGACCATTTTATTAGTTTCACATGATTTACAACTGGCGACGCAATACGCCACCCACGTTGCGCTGTTTAATTCAGGCAAGGTGCAAGCGGGAACAGCCGCCGATTTACTCACCACCCCGATTTTGAAACAGTTGTATGGCACGCAACAATTGCCGCACTGTCCCCATTGTTTAACTGCTCATGTTTGATGATTTCGTTAGCTCTTGGGGCTTATTTTATCCCAGTTATATCACAGGCTGGCTGGTGGCATTTTCGCTGTCATTAGTCGGTGTCTTCGTGGTTGCAAAAGATCAGATTTTCATCAGCGCGGCAGTGGCACAAGCCTCAAGTTTTGGGGTGGCGTTGGGCTTGTGGCTGAGTTTAGCCACAGGCATCGCGTGGTTTGGCAGCGATGTCGCCCTGATGAACAGCGCGGTATTATTTGCGGTATTGGCGGCGTTATTTTCATCGCACAGCATTCGGCGCGACAGCGTGGAAGCGGTGACGGGCTGGATTTTCCTCAGTGCCAGCAGCGGCGCAATGTTGCTCTTAACTCACAGTCCGCACGGCACGGAAGAAGTGCATCGCCTGCTCGCCTCAAGCCTTATCGGCGCAACCCAATTCGATATGTGGGTGTTTGTCGGTTTTGCAGTGTTCACAGTGTTCATGCTGTTGCGCTATTGGCAAGCACTCTTATTATTCACCCTCGACCCGCGCATGGCGGCGACCACAGGTTTATCTGTGTGGCGTTGGGGTGTATTTAAAGCTTTGTGGCTGGGTTTAGCGGTGGGTTTATCAATTCGGGTGTCGGGAATGTTGTATGTGTTCGCCTGTTTGGTATTGCCTGCGTTGGTGGCGAAACGTTTGTGTGGCGAAATTGGTCGTTTACTGTGGGTCACACCAATTATCGCACTCTTTGCCAGCGGGTTTGGGTTTGTGTTTGCCAATCATTATGATTTCCCTCCGGGACAAGTCACGGTTGCCGTATTATGTAGTTTATTGGTACTGGTGTGGTTCTTGCGTGCGAATCAAGAGTAAAGCTTTTTTATAAGCTTATATCTGTTTTTTCTATTCTAAAGTCACCATCTGTTCATATTTCCCTTGTAAAATAATCAGTGGCAGGCGTTTTTTTAGCAAAAGCGACTGATTATTTTTACACTGCGAATAGCCTATCTTGATTAAATACAAAGAATTATCTCCAGTATTATAAAAAATTCTTGAGTATTTAGTTTTTTACTTAAAAATACGCATTATCAAAATTTTTTGAATGCTTAACAATTTCAATTTTCAGAAAAATTTATTACGAAATTTAAATTTACTGCGTTGCAACATCTGGTGCGACAGGAGTTTATAAACATGGCAATGACGATTCATGTGGATATTGTGAGTGCGGAAGGCGAAATTTTTTCAGGTTTGGCAGAAATAGTTATTGTGCCCGCGTGCAATGGCGAAGTCGGGATTTTGCCGCGTCACGCGCCGTTTTTATCGACTTTACGGGCGGGCACGGTGATGTTGCGCATGGAAGGTGGGCGAGAAGATTGTTTTTATGTGTCAGGCGGGATTTTGGAAGTGCAGCCGCACATGGTCACAGTGCTCGCGGATACCGCATTGCGGGCGCATGATATTGATGAAGCGGCGGCGATAAAGGCAAAACAACATGCTGAAAATTTATTGCACGATCATCAAAGCAATTTCGAGTATGCCAAAGCACAAACAGAATTAGCAGAAACAGTGGCTCAGTTACAAACTTTAACTTGTATGCGCAAACGTAATACGCGGCAGTAGTTTTTCAATGTATTTCAGAGATACTGAAAAAGTAATGATTGTCAGAATGAGGCGTGTCGGCATTAGTCATATTGTCATTAATGCCTAATGTGATAAACCCTGATTTTGACAATCGAGTAGTGTGGATGCCAGTGCTTTAAGAATGAGGAGCGACTTAAAAAGATTAAGCAGGCACAGCCAACATAATACTGCTGGCTTTGAAAGCGGCTAACAAACTTTCACCAATTTGAATACCCAAATCCATTAAGGCAGCATGAGTAATCACAGCTTTTAGCACTGTGCCACCCGCCAATTCTAAAGTCACCTCTGCATTGACTTTACCGTGTCGGATTTCACGCGTTGTACCCAGCAAACAATTGCGTGCACTGATATGTAATCCACAATCTGTGCGCAGTAAGAAAATTTCAGGGGCTTTAATCAGGGCATAAACTTCAGAACCTTCCACTAAATTTAATTCGGTTAAACTATCAGTGGTCAATGTTGCCACCAGCTTGTCATTGCCTTTTAGTGCGATTTCAACCTCGCTGTTGACCATATCCGTCTTAATGCTACGAATGACACCAAAAAATTGATTACGTGCACTGGTTTGCATACCGATAACCCTCATGACTTGAAAAAAGTTCTCGAAATCTTCTACTTGTTTACTCAACCGTTTCAAAAAACGTTGATGCTCTTTTTCAATATTTTTGAATAGCGTGACCAATTTACGGGCATATTCGGTTAATTGCGTTCCACCGCCGCCTTTTCCACCCGTCATTCGTATGACCAACAAATGCGGTGAGACATTATTCATGCTATCAACAGCATCCCATGCGGATTTATAACTCATCCCCATTGCTTTAGCAGCTTTCGTAATTGAACCTAATTCATCAATTTTTTGAAGGAGTTCTATACGCCCTTGTCCCACAAAATCCTTCGTTGAGCGATTAATCCAAATCCGCCCCTCTACTTGTGCTCCAAGTTTGACCATACTTAAAATATCCTAAAACGTTATTTAGTATTGAGTATAACGCTCTTACTCGAAATGTAAATATTTTCAGCAACTGCTTTGAATATCTTAGGGCGAGTCATCTAAAGAAGCTTCCAAACCCCTAAAGGGGGCTAAAGACAAACAAGTTATTTAATGTTTTAAGTCCTCTTTAGGGGGGGCGCAGTTAAAACTTAACTGATGACACGCCCTAGTAATTTATATTGGATGTTTTGCTGAATCATTAAGCAAAGCTTGACTTGCAGGTACTCCCAAATAGAGTTTGGGAATGAGAAAAATGCATGAATTACAGTTCAGAAAGCCGCAAGAATTTTACCTCTTGCGGCTTTTTTCGTTACTTCTGTTGAACTTTGTTCAAATCTAAATCAAAAGCGAATGAACCTGTGCGTTGTTGCAATTGCACGCTGTAATTAAGCGTTTGTGTAGCACCGCCAAAAACTGAGGTGACAGGTACAGCGATACAGGGAATAATCAGTGCGCCTGTGGTTGAGGAATAACTGGCGGTGCAAGTGCCGCTGTTATTGGTGGTGCTGGTTGCTGGGGTTGTTGTGCTTGGGCAAGAGGTGGCGGATTGTAAGCCACGAACTTTGACTTCAGAGATGCGATCTGTTGGTACAATTCCTTGAATAACAACTCTGTTGAATGTAGTCGTTGGGTCGAAAACAATTGCTTTCCCGTTTTCTGCGCCATTAAGATACGCTTTAGCCGTGCCATTTTTAACTGTAATAGTCATACGGTTAAAACTATAGCCACCATTCCAACCTGATGACTGACCATCACCACCACCAGAACCTAATCCTGCTAAAACCATTGCGGCTCTGTTATTTACATTCCAAGGACCAATATCAAGTACGGCAACATTAAATTGAAACCCTTTATTTTCAGCGTTTGTCAAGACAACACCTTTTTGACCATTGTCAAAATCCGCTGTAATATTGATTTCGAAGTCCCCTTGCAATGCTCCCAAAATTTCGAGTGAACCCACTTTTGTCAACGGAGTAGTAAGCCATTTCACCTTCTCTGTTGCAGCACAAGTTGTTTGAGCAGGATCAAGACATCCTTCCTTAACAATTAAATTCTCACCAGTGGTTGCACCCACTGCCATTGTGCTGGCATCTAGGCTATAATCTGCTGCATAGGTATTCTGTGCAGCAAGTAAGACAGCACTCACGATTACTTTACGAAACAAAGACATAAAATCCTCCCAATCCTGTGAAAATACAAGATTAGGCTAAGCGATAAGCTGGATAGTATCCATAGATAATAACGGATATTGTCTCCTTTTAACGGATATTTTCCCCATTTTCAAGGGTGTGTCATGAAAGTGAATGAAAGAATCAAATTCCTTCGTACTCTGAAAGGCTGGACACAAGAGGAACTTGCCGAAAAGCTGAAAATGTCACCCAATGGTTATGGCAATATTGAACGGGGAGACAGTGAAATTACCTTGTCACGTTTAGAACAGTTAGCCAATATTTTTTCCATAGAATTATCTGAATTACTGGGTTTGCGTGAAGTACATATTTTTAACCTCATCGGCAGTAACAATTCAAATTCTCAAAATCTTTGTAATTATTCAAATGAGCAATTGCAAATCCTCACTGAAAAACAAGCCCTTATTATTGAACAGCAAAACAAAGAAATTGTTTATTTGAAAGAAATTATTGAATTACTCAAGAGAGATAAAATATGAAAACTATTTTACTGGAAGTTGATGATCACGATTACACAACTATATTAGCATTCATTAAATTATTGCCAGAAACACATTGTCGTGTTTTGGAAGAAGAAATACTTTCCGAAGAAGAGCAACAACATATTGAAACTTGCCTAGCACAAATTCAGCAAGGTGATTACAGTGAGTTTGATGATTGGGAACGGGTTAAATGAGTTATCAGTTGTTATTGCACAAAAGGGTAACCAAATTTATACAAAAATGTCTTGATAAGCAGTTAATTTCACAAAAATTAGAATTACTTAAACAAAATCCTTATGTGAATCCACAGCTTGATATAAAAATAATGCAAGGTTATGAAAATTTATATCGCTTACGAGTAGGACAATATCGGTTTATTTATCAGGTAAAAGAAAACGAATTGATTATTTTCATGTTAAAAGCAGGACAACGAGGAGATATTTACAAAAGTTTGTAGAATATTTTCTAATAGTATAATGAGAAAATTAAGGACGTTTATTATCTAAAATTAGGACTTTCAAAATTAAAGAAAAAGGGCTAATCCTGCTTAATTCGGATAATCCTGTAAATCCTGATTCAGACAATGAACAGCTGAAATCTTAAACAAAAAAGCCGCGAGATTATTAACTCTCGCGGCTTTTTTGCAATCGTTTAGGCTAAATCAAAGACTAGCCTGGAGCACTCCGAGAAGCGCGTTTACGATCATTTTCAGTCAAGAACTGCTTACGCACCCGAATCGATTTCGGCGTCACTTCGACTAATTCATCATCTTCAATGAATTCTAAAGCTTGTTCCAAAGACATACGAATTGGCGGCGTTAAAATTAAAGCTTCGTCCGTGCCAGAAGCGCGGATGTTGGTTAATTGCTTGCCTTTCAATGGATTCACGACAAGGTCATTGTCACGGGAATGAATCCCAATCACCATGCCTTCGTAAACCATTTCTGCGTGACCGATAAATAAACGTCCGCGTTCTTGCAAGGTGAACAAGGCGTATGCCAAGCTCTTGCCTTCGCCATTGGCGATTAACACGCCGTTATTACGCTTGCCCAATACGCCTGCTTTCATGGGGGCATAACGGTCGAAAACGTGATATAACAAGCCCGTGCCGCAGGTTGCGGTTAAGAATTCGGTACGGAAACCAATCAAACCGCGTGAAGGAATATTAAAGTCTAAACGCACGCGCCCACGACCGTCTGGAG
>JBDLSS010000055.1:0-4166 GCA_039799345.1 Pseudomonadota bacterium | reverse complement strand
TGATTGCACTGGATTTGCCCGCGTTAGAACGCCCTGCAAACGCGACTTCATAGCCCACATCTTCGGGTAATTGATGCAGGGTATGCGCCCCACTTTGAAATTCTGCCCGACGGTAAATATTCGCCACTGCTTTACTCCTACAACTGCTTTCGTTATTACGCTGTTCTAAGCACGACATGGTATTGTGTTCTTACACATAAGCCCTGGTAATTTATATAAAAAATAAAGTCAGTTTCTACTCCAAAAACAGAGATTTTATTTCTCCCACTGTAAACGTGTTTGAGAAACTTAGCTTTTCCATTATACTTCCAAGCACTTTCGATTTAATGGCGAAAGCAGCATTGGGAGTTGACAATGCTATACGAACGCAGAGCTGATATAAGACTAAATCGTTCACTCGAGGCAGCTATTGGCGTTGAAGCGTTTAGATGAACCTAGATTATTTTCTATGGAATTCACAACTATAATTTAACTTTTCTCTCTACAACTCTACAAATAGACAGGGTAGCCCATGTTTTCAAAACAAATGTCCATTGCTGATTTCGACCCAGAATTATGGCAAGCCATGCAAAATGAGCACACACGGCAAGAAACCCATTTGGAGTTAATTGCTTCTGAAAACTACACCAGTCCGCGCGTCTTGGCGGCACAAGGCTCAGTTCTCACCAACAAATATGCTGAAGGCTACCCCAGTAAACGTTATTACGGGGGCTGTGAGTTTGTAGATATTGCCGAACAGCTCGCCATCGACCGCGCTAAGCAATTATTTGGCGCAGCCTATGCCAACGTACAACCGCATTCTGGCTCACAAGCCAATGCAGCGGTGTATATGGCATTGCTCGAACCCCATGACACCGTGCTTGGGATGAGTCTCGCCCACGGGGGACATTTAACCCACGGCGCGAAAGTCAATTTCTCAGGCAAAATCTACAATGCAGTGCAATATGGTTTAGACACTGCCACAGGTGAAATCGATTACGCCCAAGTGGAAGCCCTCGCCTTAGAACACAAGCCTAAAATGATTGTGGCAGGATTCAGCGCGTATTCTCGCGTGGTGGATTGGCAACGTTTCCGCGACATCAGCGACAAAGTCGGCGCGTATCTCATGGTTGATATGGCACACGTCGCGGGGCTAGTTGCCGCAGGGGAATATCCTAATCCCGTCAATATTGCTGATGTGACCACGACCACGACCCATAAAACTTTGCGCGGTCCACGCGGGGGGCTTATTCTAGCACGAGCCAATCCTGAAATTGAAAAGAAACTGAATTCTATCGTGTTTCCCGGAATTCAGGGCGGCCCGTTAATGCATGTTATTGCAGCAAAAGCGATCGCTTTCAAAGAAGCTTTAGAACCTGAATTCAAAGTTTATCAAAAACAAGTGGTGGATAATGCCCGTGCGATGGTCGCAATCTTGCAACAACGCGGTTATAAAATTGTCTCAGGTGGCACCGACAATCACTTATTCTTGCTCGATTTAATCGACAAAGGTTTAACGGGTAAAGCAGCGGATGCGGCTTTAAGCAATGCCCACATTACTGTGAATAAAAATGCGGTGCCCAATGACCCGCAATCACCTTTTGTCACCAGCGGGATTCGTATCGGTACGCCAGCGATGACCACGCGCGGCTTAGGCATTGCGGAAGTTGAACAAGTCGCGACTTGGATTGCTGATATTTTAGACGATATTACCAATACTGAAGTGCAAACCCGTGTCAGCGAACAAGTTTCAGCCCTTTGTGCACGTTTCCCCGTTTATGGCTGAACTCACCCCTAACGACCATTTTTATATGGCGCGTGCTTTACAACTCGCAGAACGCGGCTTGTGGAGCACCAACCCCAATCCCCGCGTGGGCTGTGTCATCGTCCGCGATGGGGAGATTGTGGGCGAGGGCTGGCATCAAGTCGCGGGCGAACCTCATGCCGAAATCTACGCGCTACAAATGGCGAAAGACAAGGCAAAGGGCGCGACTTGTTACGTGACCTTAGAGCCGTGTTGTCATTATGGGCGCACGCCGCCTTGCACTGATGCTTTAATTAAAGCAGGAATTACCCGTGTCGTCGCCGCCACCACCGATCCTAATCCCGTGGTTGCCAGCAAAGGCATTGATAAGCTTGAACTGGCAGGAATTGCTGTGGAAACTTCAGTGCTGAGTGGGCAAGTGGAAAAACTCAATGCAGGTTTTTTCATGCGGATGCGTCACGGTCGCCCTTATATTCGTTGCAAAATGGCAATGAGTTTAGACGCGCGCACTGCGATGGCTTCGGGAGAAAGTCGCTGGATTACTTCCAAAGAGTCGCGCAGTGATGTGCAAGCTTTACGGGCGCGTAGTTCGGCGATTATGACGGGCGCAGGTACGGTGTTGGCAGACGACCCGATGTTGACGGTGCGCGAGTCGGAATTGCCCGCGCATCTGTTTCGCCCTGCGAAAATCAAGCAGCCGTTGCGAGTGATTGTGGACGCGCATTTAAGCACGCCGCCCACCGCAAGAATGCTGGGTTTACCTGGGGAAACTGTGATTTTCACTGCCTCCAGCAGCGAAAGCGTCAAGCAAATTCTGGAAAAAGCGGGCGCGAAAGTGATTTATTTACCGACGCGTGAACGTGATATAGACTTGCCTGCGATGTGTGAAATTCTGGCGCGTGATTTTGAAGTCAATGAATTGCTGCTAGAAACAGGTTCGACTTTAAGCGGTTCAATGCTGCGGGCGGGTTTGGTCGATGAATTGGTAATTTACATGGCTCCGATTTTAATGGGCAACAAAGCCCGCGCCTTATTTAATTTGCCGTTTATTGAAACCTTAAAACAGAAAATGCGTTTAGACATTGCCGACGTGCGCGCCATTGGCGACGATTGGCGTATTACCGCTTATCCGAAGTACGAGGACTAAATGTTTACAGGAATCATTCAAGCCGTGGGCAAACTTGCCCAACGTGAACAGCGTGGGGTGGATGCGCGTTTATTCATCGACACTGCCGAGTTGCCATTAAACAACGTGCAATTGGGCGACAGCATTGCGGTGAATGGCACTTGTCTAACTGTGGTCAGTTTGGAAACGCGCGGTTTTTGGGCGGACGTGTCCACCGAAACTTTAAGCTACACCACGCTCGGCGCAATCGGCTTGAATAGCTCTGTGAATTTAGAAAAAGCCCTGACCCTGCAAACCCATCTCGGCGGACATTTGGTCAGCGGGCATGTGGACGGGGTTGGGAGCATTCAACAAGTGTATAGCGAAGGGCGTTCGGTTAGAATTCAGATTGCCGCCCCGCCCGAATTAGCGAAATATATTGCGCACAAAGGCTCAATCTGTGTCGATGGGATTAGTTTGACCGTGAACAGCGTCGAGGGTGCAAGCTTTAGTTTAAACATTGTGCCGCATACCTTGGCAAAAACCACCTTGGCAAAAGCGGCGGTTGGACAAAAAGTGAATTTAGAAGTTGATATTATTGCACGCTATTTAGAACGTTTATTGCTGGGCACTGCGGCACAGAGTTCACAAGCCGCCCCAATTGACTTACAATTTTTACAACAACATGGTTTTGCATAAACCGCGTTTACCCTATCCAAAAATTATGTGATAAGTCTATGATTCTTGCTGGTGACATTGGCGGTACGAAAACCCATCTGGCTTTATATTCACCTGAATTATCTTTGATTGCCAGCGCACGCTATCCCAGTCAAAACTACCAAGATTTACGCGCTATCCTTCGCCAGTTTTTAGACGAATACGCCGCTTTTTCCCCAAAAATTACCGTAGTTTGTTTAGGTGTAGCAGGCACGATTTGTGCAAAAAATTGCACATTACCCAACTTGCCGCACTGGACTACGATTTCTATCGCTGAGTTGCAACAGTTTTTTAACTTAGAACGGGTTAAACTACTCAATGACCTAGAAGCAATGGGCTGGGGAATTTCCTGCCTTAAGCCCGCGCAGTTGCAAATCCTACAACAAGGAAAGCCAAGTCAAGGGAATGCAGTGTTGCTCGCAGCAGGCACAGGTTTGGGCGAGTCTTGTTTATATTGGGATGGTTCACAACATTTACCGATTGCCACCGAAGGGGGGCACAGCGATTTCGCGCCGCGCAATACGCTGGAAATTGGATTGTTGCAATATTTAAATCGTTATTATTCCCGCGTCAGTTATGAACGGGTGTTGTCAGGCTCAG
>JBDLSS010000054.1:0-3259 GCA_039799345.1 Pseudomonadota bacterium | reverse complement strand
CGTGTTTTGATAGGATTTAGACATTTTTTGACCGTCTAAACCGGGCATTTTTGACATAGGCGTAAGCAAGGCTTGCGGTTCTAGCAAAATGGTTTTGCTGTCGCCCTCCAAATAACCCAGTAAACGTTTCTTGTCGCCCAAGCTGATATTTTGCTGATTGCCGATTAAAGCTTGTGCGGTGCTTAAAGCTTCATCATCGCCTTGTTCTTGATAACGTTTGCGTAAATCGGAATATAAATTCGCATTTTTCTTGCCCATTTTGCGGGCGGCTTCGCGGGCTTTTTCTTCAAAATCTGGCTCGCGCCCGTATAAGAAATTGAAGCGGCGTGCTAATTCGCGGGTAATTTCAATATGGGCGATTTGGTCTTCACCAACGGGCACTAAGCCTGCCTTGTAAATTAAAATGTCGGCACTTTGCAGCAAGGGATAGCCTAAAAATCCGTAAGTGGTCAGGTCTTTTTCCTTGAGCTTGATCTGCTGATCTTTATACGTGGGCACACGTTCCAACCAACCAAGTGGTGTAGACATCGACAATAACAGGTGTAATTCGGCATGTTCGAGCACGCGAGATTGAATAAACAAAGTCGCTTCGTTGGGATTGATGCCGACAGCGAGCCAGTCGATCAACATTTCCCAAACGCTTTTGGCAATCATGCTGGTGTCGTCATATTGCGTGGTTAAGGCGTGCCAATCAGCCACGAAGAAAAAGCAGCGGTGTTCATACTGTAATTTAAGCCAGTTGTTTAAAACACCGTGTAAGTGTCCTAAATGAAGCTGTCCTGTAGGGCGCATTCCTGATAATACGCGCTGCGAATTCGTAGCACTCAAAGCATTTCCTCACTTAATATAAGAAGTTATTAACCAAACAACATGAAAAAGTTTACTGCGCCCCCAACCCCCTAAAGGGGGCTAAACATAAAAGATTTTGTCTTTTAAAGTCCCCTTTAGGGGCTTGTGTGAATCTTTTAGGGGCGCAGTCAAATGTAAAACTATAAACCAATCAATATAAACAAAGCGTTTTGTAAACCCCGCACGAGGGGATTTAATACCCAACTTAATGCCCCTGAAACCAGTAATACCACCAGAATAATTAAGCCGTAGGGTTCTAATTGTCCATATTGCCACGCCAAACGATGCGGCAGCAGACTATACAACACTCGCCCACCATCCAAGGGCAACACGGGCAATAAATTTAACACAAACAGCACCACATTAATCGCAACGCCTGCCATGCCTGTATAAAACAAGTAAACTGCCGCGCTGGATTGGTCGCCCAAAGTCAATTCCACGACTTTAATCATCAACACCCAAAATACTGCCATGATTAAATTAGAAATAGGGCCTGCGGCGGCAACATACGCCATATCACGACGCGGATTTTTAAAATTGCGTGCATTCACAGGCACAGGCTTTGCCCAGCCAAATAAGAAACCACCTAAGAGCAATAACACGCAAGGCAAAATAATTGTGCCGACTAAATCAATGTGCACGATGGGATTAAAACTTAAACGTCCTTGTTGCTTTGCGGTGCTGTCGCCAAACTTGTTGGCTGCCCATGCGTGTGCGGCTTCGTGCACAGTAATGGCGAATAAAATCGGTAAAATCCAGATTGCAATCTTTTGTACTTCAGAAAGTTCGTTCATGATGCGCCTAAAAAGTCCACGATGCCCTTGCCATAGCGTAACACTTGGGGAACACCTTCTAACAAATCAATCACCGTGGTTTGTTCAATTCCACAAGGTCCGCCATCTAAAACCACATCCACCAATTTTTCAACGCTTTGATAAATATTTTCGGGATCAGTTTCAGGATGTTCTTGATGCGGGAGGAGAAAACTGGTGCTAATTAAAGGCTCGCCTAGGGCTTCGAGCAGGGTTTGAGCGATGACATTATCAGGCACGCGCAAACCGATAGTTTTACGTTTGGGATGTTGCAAACGGCGCGGCACTTCATGCGTGGCTTTTAAAATGAAGGTGTATGCACCGGGGGTTAAACTTTTCATCAGTCGGAAAGCGACATTATCAACTTTTGCATAAGTCGCCAATTCCGACAAATCGCGGCACACCAAGGTGAAATTGTGATCGCCTGCCATTTGACGAATGCGCCGAATACGTTCAACGGCATCTTTATCCCCGATATGACAACCCAAAGCATAGCAAGAATCTGTGGGATAAACGATTACGCCGCCTTCACGGATAATTTCGACCGTTTGATTAATCAGGCGAGCTTGGGGATTTTTAGGGTGTAGGCTTAAGAATTGACTCATAATAGCTTTGAATATCGGGTTCGCGTTAGCTATGGAAAAAATGGTGTATAATAAACACTATTTTCAAGCAAGACATGATGTGCTGACGATGCAATTGGTACGTATACCGATGATAGATGTTATAAAAACAAGAATATTAACAGCTTGTCGGTAAATTTAACAGCACAGACTTCGGGCTAATAGGGCTTAAGCTAAGCCTTTTAACGATTTCCCTCCCTCGGTTTGGACGTGACCCCTAAGGTAACGCGATGGTGTCACGTTCACTTTTTTTAAATTCCTGTTTCAATGGGCTTGGCGTTGATAATCCTTGAAACTGCGCTGTTGATATTGTTTGCTCAACACATAATCCTCCAATGCGAGAAATTCCTGCGAATTTTGAGACATGCCGACAAAGCGGTATAACTCCTGCCCTTGTAAATCATAGAAAATCGTAGTCGGGGTGTTGCGTACTCGATTAGCAGCCGCGAAAGTTTTCTGGGTGAATTGTTTCCCTGTAAAATCGCTGATTTCTACATCACTTTTAATATCAATCGAGAAAATCATAAATTTCTGTTGATACATCTGTTGTATTGTGGCTTGTGTGAATAAATTCTGGCGCATTGCGCGGCAATAGGGACAACCTTCCATTTCAAAAAACAAGATAATCCCTTGTTTGCCTTGAGACTTTGCCACACTGAGTTCTTCTACTAAATTCCCAAAACTGCTGTTAAAAAATGCTTGTCCATTGTCAGACTCGCTTGCATGGGTGAATCCACCCCACAAACACAGTAAACCTATTAAAAAACGCATTGGAACGCTCCTTGATTTTAAAAAATACACAATCCCCTAAAAGAGACTTTTGAGATTAAAGCTTTAGTGTTTAGCCCCCTTTAGGGAGGGCTTAATCAAAGAGTTAAATCACTTTATCAAATAAACAGTTACGACATATATTGCTGTAACTACTTCTTATGCAAACACTTTATCTGAGGGGCTAGACTGGCTAACCAGCCCCAT
>JBDLSS010000053.1:0-3733 GCA_039799345.1 Pseudomonadota bacterium | reverse complement strand
TCATTCTTGTCCATGGTATGAATACTAAAGAAGGCTTTCAATAAATCAATTGACGAAATTGCCACGATTGAACCTAAAACTTTAATTTTTAAGGCAGAATAATCAATTTTTCCCATCCATTCAGGACGGTCGACGTGTCCTTCAACTGTATCAATTTTGGACACGAAATTTTCATAGCCGCTAAACACAATCATCAGCAGTAAATTGGCAATCAGCACCACGTCCACCAAACCAAGAATTAATAAAATAAAATCGGTGGTTTCTGCATCCCAAAACTTCATAATCATAATGGTGAATTTTTGGAAAAACTTCAGCATCAAGGCAAACAGGGTAAATACCAAACCCAAATATAAAGGTGCGAGTAACCAACGACTGGCAAAGATAGTTTTCTCGATGTCTTTCTCTAAGTGCATAATCAGTCCCTATCAATTGTTAGGATTTCGGTTTGTCGTCATTTTCAAGGTTTAATTGTGCGTCCATTTCTCCAGGAGTCAATGGGCGGTAATCATTAGGCAATGCTTGCATCTTGTCTAGCACGACGGCACGACGTTGTTTTTTCTTCAGCACGAGACGTGCAAAGACTAAACCCGCCTCAAATAATAACCACATCGGCACTGCGAGTAAAGTTTGTGAAATCACGTCGGGCGGGGTCAAAATCATGCCGATAATAAAAGCCAATACAATGATATATGGGCGTTTTTCGCTTAAAGATTCAGGGGTTACAATTTCCATCCACACTAAAACAATCGTTAGAATCGGCACTTGAAACGCCACCCCAAACGCAAACGCCACCGTAAGCACAAAGTCTAAATAGCGTCCGATGTCGGTCATCATCGCCACCCCTTGCGGCGTGGTGCTAATCATAAAACCAAACACCAAGGGAAACACCACGTAATACGCAAACAACACCCCGATATAAAATAGGGTGGTGCTGGCAATTAACAAGGGGAAAACTAATTCTTTCTCGTGGCTGTATAAACCCGGCGCGACGAATGCCCAAAGATGATACAGCACCACAGGCATGGCAATGAATACTGCTGCCACCAAAGTTAAGCGCAAAGGAATAAAGAAAGGCGAGGCAACATCAATCGCCACCATCTGCGCCCCTGCGGGCATTAATGCCATTAAGGGCTTTGACAAGACTGCGAATAATTCATTAGAAAACGGCAGCAAAATTAATAAAATTGCGCAGACTGCCAACACGATTTTCAGCAGGCGGCTGCGCAATTCTAATAAATGCTCAATCAGGGACATTTCTCCTTCGGAAGGAGGAGGCGTGCTATTCATACTTTTTCCGACGGGGTTGATGCCGAGGGTGTAGAAATTGAAGGCGGCGGTGCGATGCTATTTTCAGTGGGTTTTACAGTTTCTGGAGGAATCGTTAAACCTGCCTTTGCTTCTTGCACCACTTGTTGCAGCGGATTATTTTCAGGGCGTTGTAAACTTTGTTGCAGTTCACGTAATTCCTGCAAGCGCAATTCGCGGTCGAAATCTTCACGGGCGGTATTCATTAAATGGCGAAATCGCCCAATCCACAAACCTACATTGCGCGCCATGCTGGGCAGGCGTTCAGGGCCAAACACCAGCAAGGCAACCACGCCCACCAAACATAATTCCCAAAAACCGACATCAAACATGGTGTGTCCTTACAAAAACGCTTTAGGAAATTTTATCTTGAGATTTCGCAGCGTCTGAATTAACAGGCTTTGGCTCAGCCGTTTTGGAAGGGAAACCTTCTTGTTCGCCTTCGTGCATGGATTTGCGGAAACTCCGAATTGCCGAGCCTAAATCGCCGCCGACATCGCGTAATTTCTTCGTGCCAAATAAGATGACCACAATCGCCAAAATTAATAATAATTCTGAAATACCAATACCCATAATATCCTCTGAATGCAGGCGGGGCGCGGGTTAAATGCCGCGAATGTTGCCGCCCATTAAATGTACGTGTAGGTGAAACACCACTTGTCCGCCCGCAGGCCCTGTATTAATCACAGTTCTGAAGCCGTCTTCTAAACCTTGTTGCTTTGCCAAAGTGGGCAATAAACGCATGATGTGCGCGATTAAGGCATCGTGACGCGGTTCAAGTTCATTGAGGCTGATAATATGTTCGCGGGGCACCACTAACAAGTGCACGGGTGAACGGGGCTGAATATCTTTGAATACGATCACTAATTCATCGCTGTAGACCTGATCTGAGGGAATCGTGCCTGCGATAATTTTACAAAAGATACAATCTGCGTGCATAAAACACCTTTTGAAATCAAGAGGAGGGACGTTGTGCTTTTTCGGTGATGCCAGACAGTCCAAAACGGCGGTCTAATTCAACTAGCACCGCGTCTGGGTTTAAACCTTGTTGCGCTAAAAGCACCAAGCAGTGAAACCATAAATCTGCCATTTCATAAATCACTTGTTCGGGATCGCCATTTTTGGCTGCAATCACGGTTTCGGTGGCTTCTTCACCGACTTTCTTTAAAATTGTATCTAAACCTTTTGCATACAATTTTGACACGTAAGAAGTTTCAGGATCGGCTAGTTTACGCTGTTCTAAAATCTCAGCAAGTTTTTGGAGTATATCGTTTTCTTGGTTGGAACTCATGGAATTTATCGCTATTAGGACTGGTCAGAGGTATTTATCGCTTCAATAATGTAATTATATCGCGTAAGTCATCAATCTGCTGTTTTAAAAGACTATTTTCTTGCTCTAAATAAGTTAATTTATACTTCAGTTCGGAAAATTCATTTGAATTATAATGAATTTGTCCATTTAGATTTAAGTGTAAATAATTTGATCCTGATAAACGAATTACCGATTTTTCGTTTAAATTAAATAGTTCTGATAATTCTATTTCTAAGACCTCTGCAATTTGTTTGAGTCTGGAGAGATTAATATCTGTTTCACCGCGTTCAATTTTAGCATAGGCATTGACGGACACATCTAAGCGATGCGCCATTTCTTCTTGAGACCAACCTTTGAATGAACGGATAAATCTAATTTTTTCGTAAATTTCCATAAATACCCACTCTGAATGTAATATTCCAATTAAAAATTTTCTCTCAGTGATTCCGTTTGCACGGGTCTTTCATTTAAAAAATCTTCTGTCACCTGTTCTTTACCCAGAAAAAAACTGTCCCATGTATTTTTAATCGGGGTTAAGATTCTTTCTTTCTCAGTGATACGAATAAACACACGTTTCACTGTTGCATCAAAACAGGCTTCAAGAGGTAAGTGAACAATTTGTATTTTGTGGTCTGTAAAAACGAGACTTTGGGGCATGGGTTTATTCCTTCATGTATCTGCGTTCATTTACTGCTAATAGGATGTGCTGAGGAACGAAGCCCATCACTCTCGTGTGATTAACCCCGATTGATGCGCCTCCTGTCGTCGGCACATCCTAAAACATCAACTACGCCCCCAACCCCCTAAAGGGAGGGCTTAATCATTATCGTTTATTCTATTTAGGAACATTAGCTTATATATACTTTGACGTTTACCACTTTTCTTCTATTTTCTGTTTTGACAAGTTTGACAAGCTAATTTTCACTTTTGTGAAAATTACAGGGCTATTTTTAGTTGTGATATTTTTATGAAAGTCAATAGATATATTTTGACTAAATTATAACTATTTTATAAAACATCATAAAACAGACTATGCAACAAGTTATGCGGCTCTTAAGAAAAAGTGTACAGCCTACTGAGTTTTTTCTAACAGCCTCAAAAAGAAAAAGTAAAAAG
>JBDLSS010000052.1:0-3643 GCA_039799345.1 Pseudomonadota bacterium | reverse complement strand
TTTTAAGAGAAAGTAGCGCGTTTAAAAACCTTTAAAGAAGCCCCCAACCCCCTAAAGGGGGCTAAATACAAACAAGTTATGTAATGTTTAATATTTTAAGTCCCCTTTAGGGGATTTAGGGGCTGGTTTTAAGGTTTAACCCTCTTTAGGGAGTTAGGGCGCAGTTAAAACTTAGGTAGTGCTCAAGTTGTAATGATTGTCTGAATCAGGATTTTCAGAATTAAACTTAATGTTGTGAAGATCAGTGGGTAATCCTGTTTAATTCGGATAATTCTGTAAATCCTGATTCAGACAATAAGCTGGCTAAAATTCTTACTTATTTGGCACTACCAAAACCTAATTGATGACACGCCCTAGGTTAACTAGCTAAAATTCTTAGCGGTTTATCACTATCAAATATATTGTTTTTAATGAAGTTATCGATGTTCCTATCGAAAAAGAATAAACCAAAACTGCCAATTTTCTCAGCACATTTGACGAACAAATAAACATCAGCCAGCAGCAACCCAGTTTAAGTAAATAACACAAAAAAGTTTGTTACAACAAATATTTAAACGAGACACCCCATGGACAGCTATTTGGAAGACATCTTACAGCAACGCCGCGCTGCCCAACTCTACCGCGTGCGTCACCCGCACCACGGGGCACAAACGCCGATATTACATTTAGAACAAGGTGATTATTTAGCTTTTTGCAGCAATGATTATTTAGGCTTAGCCTCCCATCCTTTGCTAAAAACCACGGTGCAACAAGCGGTTGAAGAATTTGCCGTCGGCAGTGGCGCATCGCATTTAGTCACAGGACATACCACCGTCCATCATCAATTAGAACAAGCCCTTGCCGCCTACACCTCCCGAGAACGCGCCCTGTTATTTTCCACGGGCTACATGGCAAATGTCGGGGTTATCAGCGCGTTAATGGGGCGCAATGATGAAGTGTTTTTAGACAAACTTGACCACGCTTCCTTAATTGATGCAGCCATACTTTCCCGCGCAAAATTAAGCCGTTACCCGCACAATGATGTAACCGCCTTAGAACATGCACTCGCCAAAAGCACCGCCGCCCATAAATTAATTGTTGTTGATGGCGTGTTTAGCATGGATGGCGATTTAGCGGATTTACCCGCCATAGTCGCCTTGGCAAAACGCTATGATGCGTGGGTGATGGTCGATGATGCCCACGGTTTAGGGGTGTTGGGGGAAACAGGGCGCGGCACATTGCAATATTTTGGACTAAGCGCGCAAGATGTCCCGATTTTAATGGGCACGCTCGGCAAAGCTTTCGGAGTTTTCGGGGCATTTGTGGCAGGTAGCGAATTGTTAATTGAAGTCTTAATTCAAAATGCCCGCAGTTATATTTACACTACCGCCTTGCCGCCCGCGCTTGCCGCCGCCACAGAAGTCAGCTTGCAATTAGCCGACAGCGAAGCATGGCGACGCGAGCAGTTAAAAACCTTAATTGCTTATTTGCAAGCGGGCGCGGCACAACGCAATATTCCGCTGCTACCTTCAATCACCCCGATTCAAATTCTAATGTTGGGCAGTGCAGAACGCGCCTTAGCGGTGAGCGAGGCATTACTTGCCAAAGGAATTTTAGTCACCGCGATTCGTCCGCCCACCGTGCCCGCCAACACCGCCCGCTTAAGAATTACCTTATCAGCCTTGCATCAACTCGCTGATGTGGAAAGATTATTAAATGCCTTAGCCGAGGTTTTAGCAGACTAAAACCCCGTCAATGATATAATGTAACAATTCAAATCTGTGATAGCAGCTTTCTCATGACTCAAAAATTGTTACTTCCGCTGGATACTTCTTTCAGCCGTTTGCCGATTGCGGTGATTACAGGCTTTCTTGGCAGTGGTAAAACCACCTTATTGAACAAATTAGTGCGCCATCCCGACATGCAACGCGCGGCGGTGGTGGTCAATGAATTTGGCGCGATTGGCTTAGACCATCTTTTAGTGCGCACCGCCAAAGAAGATGTGATCGTGGTCGAAGGCGGCTGTGTGTGTTGCACGGTGCGCGGGGATTTGGTCAACACCTTACACGATTTATTCTTGCGGCGCGTGCGCATGGAGATTCCTGAATTCGATAAATTGGTAATTGAAACCACGGGCTTGGCTGATCCCGCACCGATTATTCACACCTTGATAAACGATCCCGTACTGAAAGCCTATTATCGCCTCGACAACGTCGTGACCACGGTAGACAGCGTGTACGGCTATGATCAATTAGATGACCATTATGAAACTGTGAAGCAAGCGGCGGTGGCGGATCGGCTGATTTTGACTAAAACCGATATTGCAGAAGCTGAGCAAGTGGAACGTTTAATTGCGCGCCTGCAAAAATTGAATCCTGCGGCGGTGTTTTTCAAAAGTGCCGAGGCAAATTTCAATCCCGCGCAATTATTTAGCACCGAACTTTATGATCCCAAAACCAAAAATGTCGATGTGCAACAATGGCTACAAGCGGAAGCTTATTTAACTGCGCCCAAAGCCCATAAACCCCATCATCAAGAACATGATTTTGGCTATCATGAATCCGAGGAAAAACAACGGCATGATGAGCATATTCATTCTTTCGTGGTGGAATATGACCAGCCACTGCATTGGAAAGTGTTAAATCATTGGTTTCAACAATTGACCGCGTTGCGCGGTAAAGACTTGTTGCGGGTGAAAGGGATTGCTTACACGGTGGAAACGGATTTGCCCGTGGTGGTGCAGGGCGTGCAACATATTTTCCAAGCTCCGAGCACTTTGCCGCATTGGCACAGTGAAGAGCGGCGCACGCAAATCGTATTTATTACCCGCAATATCAAACAAGAAACTATTGAAAAAATGCTGCACTTGCTGATTCATAGCCAAGGCCCACAAGATAATTGTGCGGCGGCGAGTTTACTGTTGTTGGGAAATTAAAGGATTTCAGAAATATGACTGAAGTTATTGGCATTGACCATATTTATATCGTCGTCACCAATCTCGATTGCGCTGAAATTTTTTACGATAAAGTGCTATTAGAAACTTTAGGCTTTCGTAAAAATAAATTTGTGTTAGCAGGCGAGCCTCATATTCAATATTACAATCGTCATTTTGGTTATGTGCTACGACCCGCGCGCCAGAAACAGACTCATGACCTTGATGCTTCAGGCTTACATCACTTTTGTTTCCGTGTGGATGCCGTGGAAGATGTGATTGCGGTTGCGACGCAGTTACGCAATTTGGGTATTGATGCCTCAACAGCAAAAAACTATCCAGAATATGCTCCCGATTATTGGGCAACTTTTTTCACAGACCCCGATGGAATTCAGCTTGAAGTGACAAACTATCGTCTGGAGCGGCGTGAGCGTTATGATCAGTGGTAGCGGGATAATGCGGGGGATTTAAATTTCAACTGCGCCCCTAATCCCTTGAATGGGGACTAAACCTAAACAATTTAGTAGTAGGTTGGGTTGCTAACAGCAACCCAACGAAAACGTGAAATAACGAAAGAATATAATGTTTCGGAAATTGGGGATAAGGTTGGGTTGCCGTTGGCAGCCCAACCTACATAGCTAGATTTATTAAATTTTGTGCTATTTATTATCCCGAACTTAGATTAATTCTGTAAACTGCGCTTCAGTCAAGCCTGTGTTACTTCAACTCCCC
>JBDLSS010000051.1:0-7773 GCA_039799345.1 Pseudomonadota bacterium | reverse complement strand
TGGTAAAACGCCTGTGTTTGCAGCAATTATTGCGTTAATTGGCTGTTATCAGGGTTTACAGGTGCAGGGCGGAGCGGACAGTGTTGGGAAACAGGTGACAATTAGTGTGGTGCAGGCAATTTTCTTTGTGATTGTCGCCGATGCATTTTTCTCGATATTGTTTAGTATATTGAAGATTTAATTACACAATTATGCTGTTATTTAGGGATGTCTACATTCTTAGAAGTTACGCAGTTGAAACACTAATTTTTTTATTTACAATGAAATATTATTATACGATTCATTATATTTCTATATAAATCAAATAGTTAAAGATTAAACTGCGTAATTCCTAATTCTTTAAGAGCTTATTTAAAGGCTTTAGCAAGTAGAACTAAAGCCTTCGATAAGCTTTTTTCTCCACGAAGAAGCATTTACAAAAATCTTCGAGATTGTAAAACTAATATTTACTTCTTTACCTTGGCATCTTTCAAAGCTTGATTCACTTCAGGCGGCATATAATTTTCATCATGCTTTGCCAACACTTCATTGGCAATAAACCCGCCATCCGCTTGCAATTTCCCTGTCGCAATAATCCCCTGTCCCTCACGGAACAAGTCAGGCAAAATTCCTGTGTACTGAATCGTCACGTTTTGCGCCATATCTGTGACCACAAATTTTACTTGTAAGCTATCACTGGCACGTTGCACGCTGCCTTTTGTCACCAAACCACCAACCCGAATCACTTTATCTTTCGGAGCTTCACCCGCCACCACTTGGCTGGGGCTGAAGAAAAACTGCATGTTCTCGCGAAACGCCGTGAGTGCCAACGCAGTGGTAATGCCAATCCCTAAAACAATCAGCAATACAATGGCAAGCCGTTGTTTATGCTTGCGGGTTAAGGTGATCATGCTCGGCTCTCCGCTGTTTACGGGCTAACATTTTTAACAAATGACGATGATGTTGTTGGGGCAATACAAAATTCAGCAACAACACCACCAACGCTAGCCCATAGCTAGTCCACACATAAAAGGCATATCCGCCCATCGAAAAAAATTCTTGCATAACAATCTCGTGCAATAAGCCAAACTTGGAAACAATTCCTGACTGAAAGTATAGGCGTGATTTCTTAGGAAACTGTTAAATCTAAAAATTTACTGCGCCGCCAACACCCTAAAGGCGGCTAAACATCAATAATTATTTATTTAATGTTTAAAGTCTCCTGTAGGAGATTTAGGGGCGCATTTGATTATTTAACCCGCATTCCTGCTTGTGCCCCGTCGTCAGGACTCAGCAGCCACAGGTCAGATTTTCCAGAACCCGCCGCCAATACCATACCTTCAGAAACCCCGAAACGCATTTTACGCGGCGCAAGATTTGCCACCATCACCGTCAAACGCCCAATGAGTTTTTCAGGCTCAGGATATGCCGCTTTAATCCCAGAAAACACCGTGCGCGGTTGCGCCTCGCCCACATCCAAAGTCAAACGCAGCAATTTTTCTGCCCCTTCGACCTGTTCCGCATTCAAAATTTTAGCAATCCGTAAGTCGATTTTCCCGAAATCATCAGCGGTAATCTCTGCCGCCAACGGTTCAATCGCTGACTTTTCAGGCGCGGTCTTTTCAACTTGTTCAACCACGGTGGCTTGCAGATTTTCTTGAGAAGCAGCAACCATCGCATCGACTTGAGCTTTTTCGACCCGCGTCATTAACGGCACATAAGGATTAATCGTGTGTGCTAACAAAGCTTCAGGCTGCCACGGTAAGGGAGCATTGAAAAAGTTTATTACTTTTTCAGCCATCACAGGTAAAATTGGGCTTAAATAGCTCATTAACACACGAAATAGATTTAAAGCCTCGGTACAAACGGCTTGCAATTCCGCATCACTGTCCGCTTGTTTAGCGATAACCCACGGTTTATGCTCATCAACATATTGATTAGCGCGGTCTGCCAATTCCATAATTTCGCGAATCGCTTTGCCATAATCACGGGCTTCGTAATTTTCGGTAATGCTTGCACCCGCGTCAATGAAACTTTGATACAAAGCCGCATCGGGCAAACTACTAGCTAATTGTCCATTAAAGCGTTTATGAATAAATCCTGCACAACGGCTGGCAATATTCACCACTTTCCCAACCAAGTCAGAATTAACGCGCTGTAAAAAGTCTTCTAAATTCAAATCAATATCATCGACACGACTGCTTAATTTGGCAGCAAAATAATAGCGTAAATATTCAGGATTCAAATTTTGTAAATAGGTGCGAGCAGTAATAAACGTGCCGCGCGATTTAGACATTTTTTGTCCGTTCACGGTTAAAAATCCGTGGGCAAAAATCGCACTGGGTTTACGAAAACCTGCTCCAGACAACATGGCTGGGAAAAACAAGGCGTGAAAATATACGATGTCTTTGCCGATAAAATGATACAACTCGGCTTTGCTATCCTCGCCCCAAAACTCGTCGAAGTCTAACCCTGTGCGCTCACATAAGTTCTTAAAACTCGCCATATAACCAATCGGCGCATCCAACCACACATAAAAATATTTATTGGGTGCATCGGGAATTTCAAAGCCGAAATATGGCGCATCGCGGGACACGTCCCACGGGGTTAAACCTGTTTCAAACCACTCATTGAGCTTGTTCGCCATTTCAGGCTGTAAAGTGCCGCTGCTGGTCCATTCTCTGAGCATGGCTTCAAAATCACCCAATTTCACAAAGAAATGTTCGGAATCTTTTTCAATTGGGGTTGCGCCAGAAATTGCGGATACAGGATTTTTTAAATCTGTGGGATTATAAGTTGCGCCACAAACTTCGCAACTGTCGCCATACTGGTCTTTTGCGCCACAACGCGGATAGTCACCGCGAATAAAACGGTCTGGCAAGAACATTTCTTTGACAGGATCATAGGCTTGGCGAATAACTTTGCTGTGAATATGCCCTTTTTCACGTAAACGTGTATAAATTAGGCTAGCAAAATATTGATTTTCTGGACTATGTGTCGAGTGATAATTGTCAAAATTAATCGAAAAATCGGCAAAATCTTGACAATGTTCTGCATAAACCCGAGCAATCAGCATTTCAGGGGTAATGCCTTCGTGTTGTGCACGCAACATGATCGGCGTGCCATGTGCGTCGTCGGCACAGACATAATAACAGTGATTGCCGCGCAATTTTTGGAAGCGTACCCATATATCCGTTTGAATATATTCAACTAAATGCCCGAGGTGAATCGAGCCATTGGCATAGGGCAAAGCACTGGTGACAAGAATCGTTCTTGGCGTTGGGGTCATGGTCTTAAACTTATAGATTTTTGTGTTAATCTAATAACATATCATTTTTTAGCTGGAATGTCATATTCTAGGGTTCGTGGTCACTCAGTTACGATTATAATAAAGCTTTTCATTCTCGTGACCTCAAATAATGCAACGTTTATCAATCGACATTAATACCTCACATAATAATTTCACTTTGTTGCGGATTCTTGCCGCCAGTTTAGTGCTATTCAGCCACAGTTATGCCTTACTCAATATTCCATCGGAAGAACCGCTCGGCGTGCTGACGGGTGGCACTAATTTTGGAGAATTGGCGGTTTCTATTTTTTTTGTGATCAGTGGTTTCTTAGTCACCGCCTCCTTGCAACGTTCCAACAGTGCCTTGAATTACTTGAAAAATCGGAGTTTACGGATTTTTCCAGGCTTAATCGTGGTCGTGTTATTTGCAGATTTTATTCTGGGCCCTTTGCTGACAACTAAAAGTTTTGCCGAGTATTTTGTAGACCCTATGACTCGCAACTATTTAAATAATATTGTTCTTTATGACTTGCAATATAATCTAAGTGGTGTTTTTGAACTTAATGTTTGGGGAAGAGCGGTGAATGGATCGCTGTGGACTTTACCCATGGAGTTTACGGCTTATTTAATGTTGGCGGTGATTTTTTTATTCAGACTGTGTCGCCCTTGGTTTGTGATGGTTGTATTCACTGTCTTAGGAATGATGAGCATAAAACTTATCCAATTATTTCATTTAGAAATGCCTAGTTATTTAAGTTTACCCTTAGTTGATACTGTCAAGTTTTGGGTATTTTTCTTTGCGGGCAGTTTGATTTATCTATTACGTGAACAGATAAGTTTTAATTATATTTATTTCTTTTGTTCAGCAGGTTTATGGTGGTCAGCTTTTCAAACACCCAGTTTTCACGTTCTGAACGTGTTATTGCTTCCTTATATGGTAATATTTTTGGTTTATATGCCTATGCCTGCACTGAGTGAATGGCTGGAAACGCATGTGGGAGATATTTCTTATGGGATTTATTTATATGCTTTTCCGATTCAACAAGCAGTTATCCATCTTACTAATAATAAAATGAATTTTGCGCTGTTTAACATCATTACTTT
Source organism: Pseudomonadota bacterium (assembly GCA_039799345.1). Taxonomy (GTDB): domain Bacteria; phylum Pseudomonadota; class Gammaproteobacteria; order Beggiatoales; family Beggiatoaceae; genus JAQTYU01. The sequence goes on along the minus strand of JBDLSS010000051.1, from coordinate 3,401 downwards.
TGTTATTACAGTATTTTTAGCTTATTTATCGTGGCAATTTGTGGAAAAACCTGCATTGAAATTCAAGAAATTCAGTCTGTGGAAAAGTTCACATACGCATGGTGTTTAAGAATTTGGTAGTGCTAAAGAACTCAGGATTGTCTGAATCTTGATTCAGACAACCCACGGCTAAAATCCTTTTTTTCTCGTTTCCAAACTCCGTGGGAAAAATGCCAGTTATTGCATTATTTGCGTGTGAGTTTGGCTTTTAAATCAGGGGGCGAAATAAATACAAAAGAATGTCCATATTTTCGCTTACGTAATAAGCCCAGATCATCGGACATTTTTAATAAATCCGTTCTAGCGGTTTGATAGCTAATTGCATGACTAGCTCGATGTTCTTGTATGCTATAAATCGAATTCGGATTTTCTAACGCATGTTCTAATAAAGATAATTGCCGATAATTTAATTGTCCCTGAGCTTTTGAGTTCTCCAGCAGTTTTTCCGTTTCTTCGATCTCATTGGCTTTATTTGCCAAATATTGTTGTAATGCGCTGATGCCTTTTATAATTACATCTATTTGATGTATAAGGAAATAACTTACATCATTATCGTCGGTTTCGGTGTGTAGATAAGCTTTGCCATATTGGACAGGGGCTTCTTTAATGATTTTGGAAATAGAAATAAACTCCATCAACCAATAACCTTGTTTCGCCATTGCCCAATAAAATAAGGCGCGGGCGGTTCTGCCATTACCATCAATAAAGGGATGATCGTAACCGAGCATAAAGTGCAAAATGATGGCTTTTAGCACAGGATGAATAAACTGCTTTTCATCGGTTTGGTTGGCAAAGTTACAAAGTGTTTGCATACGTGCAGGCAGTGTTTTGGCATCAGGCGGCGTGTGTAATACCACGGCTTCATTGCCGTCTACGATATAAATATCATCTGAATTATCTCTGTATTTTCCTGCTTTTGTCGCATCTTCGAGCGTGTCTTTCGTCAAAATTTCATGCAGATGTAAAATGAGCGATGGAGTCAGTTGATCATTTTTATATTCACGGACAACTTTCATCGCCTGATAATTGTTGTAAATCATCTGCTCACTGTGATCTTTGGGTGTTCTCGCTTGCAGCAGCATTTCCTTTGCGACATTGCGCGTGGTGGATGCGCCTTCCAGTTGGCTGGAACTGATTGATTCTTCAATCAATGAGCTGAACAGATACGTGTCTCGTGTGTGTTTATTTGCGACGGATTTATTCATGCTAATACTGCCTGCGGCATGTTGATCTAAGCAATGCAATTCGCGCAGTAAGTTATCAGGTGTACAAAAAACAAAAGGTTTCCCTGACTTATCCACAAACGGTAGTGGTTTAAAGGCTTGTTGTCTTGCCAGTTTCATAGCAGCCCAATATTCTTCACTGGATAAGCCTTCAGGTGTAGGCAAGTGTTTTACCTTTTCCCAGTGTAAATATCTGCCTTTATTATCAGTCATGCCAATGCCTGTATGGAGCATAGAGAAGACTTTATCTTTATTACCTTCTTTGAACACTTTATCAATAATTTCAACTAGAACAGGTGGGGATTCAGGAACTTTCATCATCTGTACTCCAAAAACTAATTTTATTTATTTTAGTTTATCGTAAACCACAATGATGCTGTTACCTATTTTTTATTAAGTTTGGCTCGTTCTCAAGTGTCACTTGGGAATGTAGTCTAGACCGCGTTGCGGTCTGCACAGGATGTAACACATCCAAGAATGTATTCCTAAGCAACACTTGGGAACAAGAAAAAATTCTGCAAAAGCGGAGCAAAATGGTGGAATACGGCTTACGCCTATTCCACCCTACAAAATCTCTAGTTCTTTTCCCCTTAGTAGGTCTTAATTCTTAATCTCTTGTAAATCCCAAGTCAGACAAACTCACGGTGAACATGATAAAATACCGCCTAAAACGCCAAGTGCAAGATACAATTAGAATTAAGGTCAGAGCATGAAATTCAGCGAGCAATGGTTAAGAACGTGGGTCAATCCCGCAATTACAACAGAAGAACTGGTCAAATATCTGACTATGGCAGGCTTAGAAATTGACAGCGTAGAAGCCGTCGCCCCTGCATTTCACGGCGTAGTGGTTGCCGAAGTCCTCAGCGTTGCGCCGCATCCTGACGCAGAAAAATTACAAGTTTGTCAGGTCAATGTCGGCAAAGAAACCCCGTTAAATATCGTCTGTGGCGCGCGTAATGTTGCCGCAGGAATGCGCGTGCCCGCCGCCGTGATTGGCGCAGTTTTACCCAATGATTTCAAAATCAAAGCCGCCAAATTACGCGGCGTGCCCTCCGAAGGTATGTTGTGCTCTGCCAAAGAAATCGGTTTAGCCGAAGCTTCTGAAGGCTTGATGCCCTTGCCCAGTGACGCGCCCGTCGGCATGGATATTCGCGAATATTTAAAACTCGACGATGTCAGCCTTGAAGTGGATTTGACCCCCAACCGTGGCGATTGCTTAAGTGTCGCAGGCGTAGCGCGTGAACTCGGCTTATTGACCCGCCAAAATCTCACCCCCGTTGCCTGCACGCCCGTTGCCGCCAAAACCACGGAAACTTTTCCCGTCAACATTCAAGCAGAAGAAGCCTGTCCGCATTATGTGGGGCGCGTGATTCGTAATATTAATTTAGCCGCCGTTACCCCATTTTGGATGCAAGAACGCTTACGCCGCAGCGGCTTACGCAGCATCAGCCCCGTGGTTGATGTCACCAATTATGTGTTATTAGAATTGGGACAACCGATGCACGCCTTTGATTTAGATAAATTAAGCGGCAGCATTCAAGTGCGCCTTGCCACAGCGGGCGAAACTCTGAAATTATTAGACGGTCAAACCGTGACGTTAGATGCACAAAGTTTAGTGATTGCGGATGAAAAACAAGCCCATGCTTTAGCAGGCGTGATGGGCGGTGCAGATGCTGCGGTCAGTGCTGAAACCCAGAATATTTTCTTAGAAAGCGCGTTTTTCACCCCGCGTTTATTAGCTGGCTGCGCACGCCGCTATGGTTTACACACCGATTCCTCACACCGCTTTGAACGTGGCGTAGACCCTCAATTACAACGCCACGCGATTGAACGCGCCACCGCGTTATTGCTGGAAATTGTGGGCGGTGAAGTGGGCGAAGTGGTTGAAGTCAGCAGTGCACAACATTTGCCCACGCCGCCGCAAATTACCTTACGCGCCAGCCGCATTCAACGTTTATTAGGCATCAGTTTTGAAGCTGCCACCGTCACTGAAATTTTGACTCGTTTAGGAATGCAAGTGGAAGTGGTCGGCGAAACTTGGCAAGTGCACGCGCCGAGTTTCCGTTTTGACATCAATATTGAAGCCGATTTGATTGAAGAATTGGCGCGGGTCAACGGCTACGACAATTTGCCGCGCTG
>JBDLSS010000050.1:0-3385 GCA_039799345.1 Pseudomonadota bacterium | reverse complement strand
CCTTGTCACCTACCATCAACACAGGTTTCAAGTGATGGGCAAGCCCGCGTAAATGCCGAATTTGTTGATTATTCAATCCCATAAAATTTTTTCCTAATCGACCCGCACCACGCGAAATCCTAAAACGTCCATGCGAGTTTTTGGGTTATAACTGTTACGTTTAGTCACGCGCAATGCGTTTTCATACGTTCTATAAGAACTACTCCGCACCATACGCCGCGAGCAGTCACCGCCTTCCCAATTTTGCCCAGAACTCGGCGCACCTTGATAGTTAGGACGAAAACAACTATTCGTCCATTCTAAAACGTTGCCGATCATATCATGTAAGCCAAAACTATTCGGGGTAAAACTTGCGACAGGCGCAGTGTTCTGCGCATCAAACTGGCTGCCACATAAAGCACAATTGGCATTATTTTGCCCAATCGCATTTCCCCAATAAAAAGCTGCATCAAAATTACCTGCAACGGCGGCATATTCCCATTCTCGTTCACTGGGGAGACGGTATTGATGTCCCGTCTGCTCGGTCAGCCATTTAGTGTAATCATTAGCATCGTCCCAAGAGATATTAATGACAGGGCGCGTTCCTCGTCCCCACCCCTTATCATCTGGTAAAGGACGACTGGTGTCACCTGCAAACGTGTCGTAATCATCAAAAGTAATTTCAGTTTTCCCAATCGAAAAACTTTCCAAATGTACTTGGTATTGCGGACGTTCGTCTTGATATGACATAGACCCGCGTACCCCCATCAAGAAATCCCCAGCGGGTAATTTCACCATCGTGGGGGCAGCCCCACCGCGTGTTAATTTATCACGATAAACGCCTAAGGCTTTCATCGCGCTGGGTTGCAAGACAGGCTTTTCTTCAACCACAGGACGTGGCGCAGGTTCTGCCGCAGGCGGTGCATGGTTTTCAACAGCGTGGTTTGCCACGGTTTGGGATGGCGGTTGGATAATTTTTTTAATGCCCGCAAAATTATCTAGCCACGGTGTGAATAATAAAACGCCCCCTAAAGCGGCGGCAATAGCAACGCCCACCCCTACCCCAATCAAAAGCCCTTTGTGTCCGCCATTTGACTGATGTTTATAAGCGGATAATAGACGTTCACGACTTGCCTTTTCTTGCTGCTCCATCATTGCGCGTGCGCTGTCACGCTGCACTTTCAATAATTCAGCTTCTTGTTGGGTTTGTTGTAGCAAGCCTTCCATTTCTTGCTTCAAACGCCGTTGTTCCTGTTCTTTACGCTCGATAAGTTTGGCTAATTCTTGTTGTAACTTTTCATCGCTGGCACGTTTATCTTGATCGGCTTCCGCTTTGATACGCTCTAATTCTTGTTTGGCTCGTGACAATTGCGTGATTTGTTCACGGGTTTTTTTCTGCGCATTTTCAATGCGTGCAATCCGCGATTCCAACGCAACTTTTTCAACTTCCATGCGCTTGGCTTCAAGCTCGCTGGGCGTTTGTTTGCTATGAAGTTCTGCGGCAGCATCTTTCGTATCTTTGGATTGGAGTTTGTTGACCGCAGATTGTAGCAGGCTAATTTGTGCGACTAATTTTTCGGCTTCTGCTGCTTTGTAGGCAGCATCTTCCGCACTCGCCGTTTTGGCTTCTGCTTGCAGCTTGTTGTACTGCTGAATTAATTTTTGCGCTTCCGCTTTGGCTTGAGTAATTGAGGACACAGTTTTCTTCTCGCAACGTAACTGACTGAAACTCTCTCGATCGTGCGGTGGTTCGTAAGACTTTACCAAAGCTTGGGAATGAATACGCGGGCAGCAACGACGTGATCATGGGACATAACAGGGCATATCCCCGTCTAGTAAATAGCCAGAAAGTTCGTGATGCCCCTACCGTTACCGCTCGATGAAACCTTGCTAAACCTTAAGATATTCATGGAACAACCCACTATAAAATGCTTTTTATTTGGTGATCAAATATAGCGTATTTTACCGAGGATTTATTCTTTAGGTAGTTTATCACAACCGTACTCACTCAAGGATTAAGATGTTTTGTAGAATTTTACGCACTTTTGGGATGTTGTATGCGGGTGACAAATCACCGGGCTATTAGGTTTTGAAAACTTGGCAGCTCTTAAAGGGATAGTAATTTCTCATAAGCTCTAATAACATGAGCCCCGAATTGTTAAGCGATTATCGTGAAAAGCTCACCTAATACTTTAAATTAATAATATACTTTATTTAATCAATGAGATATTTAATAAATCATCAGGAGATTCTTCCATGCACCGAATCGTTCGCAGTACGATAACAAGTCTATTGTTATTTTGCTGCCTTTCCCCAAGTTTTGCCGCGACCACTTTGCCGCTGGTTGACACTCAAATTGAAGGCAATAACCTCACAGGCATGTCGGGCGCGAATGCGGTTGCCGTGAATCATGCTGAGGGTCAATATATTTATGTCAGCGCGTATGCGAGCAATGCAATTGTCACTTTTAAAAAAGACCCGACTTCCGAAAAATTGATTTTTGTCGAAAGCCTGACGAATGCCCAAATCGGGGGCGTGGGTTTACAAAAGCCCAGCGCGGTGGTGGTTAGCCCTGATGACCGCCATGTTTATGTGGCAAGTCCGGGCGACAATGCGATCAGCGTGTTCACCCGCAACAGCAGTAACGGCAAACTCAGCCTTGTGCAAGTGCAACGCAATAATGTGAATGGGATTACAGGCTTAAACGGGGTGAATAGCCTTGCCATCAGCAGCGATAATACCCGTTTATACGCCACGGGCAGCGTAGACAGCACTGTTGTCGTGTTCTCACGCAATGCCACCACGGGCGAATTAAGCTTATTAACCACGCAAAATAATGGCGCAGGCGGCGTATTGAATATGCTCAATCCTGTGGGTGTTATGGTTAGTAAAGATAATTTTATTTATGTCGCAAGTTTCACAGGCAATGCAATCAGTGTGTTTTCCCGCAATGCTGCCAATACGGCTAATCCTGAATGGAAATTTTTAGCGGAATATGTGGACAGCGTAAACGGGGTTAAGAATTTGCAAGGCGCGTATTCATTAGCCTTAAGTCCTGATGAAAAACAGCTTTATGTTGCCAGTAATTTAAGTTCCGCAATTACTGTTTTTAATAAATCCAGCAACGGCTTATTAAGTTACGCTTCAAGTTATGTGAATGGTACAACGATTAAAGGTTTGGCTGGTGTGCGCGGCGTGGCAGTCAATCCCAGTGGTAATGAAGTCTATGCCGCCAGCATTGATGATAATAGCGTGGTAGTTTTTAAACGTGCCACTGACGGCACTTTAACTTTTAGTCAGCAAGTTTCTGCGGCCACCGTGCCCAGTTTAATGGGCGCAAATGCTTTAAACGTCAGTGATGATGGAGTGAATTTATACGTGACTGCGTTAAGTGGCAGCGCGTTAA
>JBDLSS010000049.1:0-5752 GCA_039799345.1 Pseudomonadota bacterium | reverse complement strand
AAAGTGAAAATTAGCTTGTCAAACTTGTCAAAACAGAAAATAGAAAAAAAGTGGTAAACGTCAAAGTATATATAAGCTAATGTTCCTAAATAGAATAAACGATAATGATTAAGCCCTCCCCCCTTTATGGGGTTGGGGGCTTCTTTAAAGATTTTTAAACACACTACTTTCTGTTAAAACGTATTTGATGACACGCCCTAAGTTAAAATACAAAAACAGTCTGTTTTCGATTATGGAGAGAAAAATGTTATCAAGTTAGGAGTTACGCAGTTGAATCCATAACTCTTTGATTTTTCTAAAAACACGATTGTGCGGCGCACAATGCTAACTTATTATAAATAAAAGAATTATTGTTTAAACTGCGTAACCCCTGCTTCTCTCTCTAAACATATTTTTATATGCGTTTGCCCTGAAAACCCAGTACAACTACACTTAACCCGTCATCAAAATCCGTTACAATATTTACTTTCCACCAAAATCGTATTTTAAATAAAAAGGACAATAACATAATGCCCAATAAACACTATGACATTATCGTAATCGGTAGTGGCCCAGGAGGAGAAGGGGCTGCAATTACCGCAGCAAAATCGGGTCAATCGGTTGCTATTATCGAAAAATATGCCCGCGTCGGCGGTGGCTGTAGTCATTGGGGAACGATTCCCAGTAAGTCCTTGCGTCATGTCGTACAACGCTTGGTTGAATTTAAAAACAACCCCTTATTTGAACAAGCGATTTCTACGCTGAATATTAAATATCCCCAGATTTTGAAAGCGGCTGGCGGCGTGATTGATAAACAAGTCAAAATGCGCCAAGGTTTTTATGATCGCAATAATATCGATGTGATTCATGGTTATGCGCGTTTTGTGGATCAACATACCATTGAAGTGCAAGATGAAAATGGGATGCGTAAACAATATGCTGCCTCCGCTTTTATCATTGCCTCAGGCTCACGTCCCTTCCGCCCCAAAGACATTGATTTTTCCCATCCGCGTGTTTTAGACAGCGACACGATTCTCAATATGAAAGAAACCCCGCATTCCATCACAGTGTATGGGGCAGGGGTTATCGGTTGTGAATATGCGTCGATTTTTCGTGGTTTAGATGTCAAAGTCAATTTAGTGAACACCCGCGAAAAATTGCTGGCGTTTTTGGATGACGAAATTATTGACGCACTGGCGTATCACTTACGCGAACAAGGGATTTTAATTCGCCACAATGAAGAATATTCCTCCGTTGAAGCCCGCGATGATGGGGTGACTCTGCACCTGAAATCAGGCAAGCAAATCAAGAGTGATATATTGTTATTTGCCAATGGTCGCGCAGGGAATTCGCAAGATATGGGTCTCGAAGGTATTGGCGTACCTGTCAATCATCGCGGTCAATTAGATGTGAATGAAAATTATCAAACTGCGGTTTCACATATTTACGCAGTGGGCGATGTGGTGGGTTATCCGAGTTTGGCAAGTGCGGCTTATGATCAAGGACGTTTTGCGGCAACGCATTTGATTGAAGGCTGTTGTGAACACAGTTTAGTCGATCACATTCCCACGGGGATTTATACCAACCCTGAAATCAGCTCGATTGGGCGCACTGAAAAGGAATTAACAGAACAACGTGTTCCTTATGAAGTGGGACATTCTTTCTTCAGAAGTTTGGCGCGTGCACAAATCACGGGGCAAACCGTGGGCGTGTTGAAAATTCTGTTTCACCGTGAAACGCTGGAAGTATTGGGAATTCACTGCTTTGGCTCACAAGCCTCTGAAATTATCCACATCGGACAAGCGGTCATGGCGCAAAAGGGTGGGGCAAATAATCTGCAATATTTCTTTAACACCACTTTTAACTATCCCACGATGGCAGAAGCCTATCGGGTGGCGGCATTGAACGGCTATAACCGTGTTTCTTCATAAGTTATTAAAGAAAAGTCCTCTTGCTAAGTAGCTGTAGCACTACTCATAAATATTTGGTAGTGATAAACGGCTAAAGATTTTAGCCGTTTATTGTCTGAATCAGGATTCACGGGATTACCCGAATTAAGCAGAATTAAACACGAATGTTGAGAAAATATTAAGCTTTTTAATCCTGATTCAGATAATTCTTAATTCTTTAGGATTACCAAATAGTTATTTTGCTCCCGAGTAGGAACGAGATAAATTAGCTTGTAGCCCCTGTCGTATTCAACAAAAAAATCCTCCCTATTTTCAAAAAGTAAGGAGGATTTTTTATGATACAACAGCAGGTTATGAAAACTTAGCTGGCATCGCCCATCATGGATTGCAGGTAATTCTTAATACCCACACGTTCAACTAAGTCGAGTTGGGTTTCCAACCAATCAACGTGTTCTTCTTCACTTTCCAGAATATCATCTAGTAATTCGCGGGTCACATAATCTTGGCAAGACTCGCAATACGCAATCGCTTCACGCAACAAAGGAATCGCGATTAATTCCAGCTTGAGATCGCATTGCAACATTTCTTGAGGATTTTCCCCAATCATCAGCTTGCCCAAGTCTTGCAGATTTGGCAGCCCTTCTAAAAACAGAATCCGCTCAATGATTTTGTCCGCATGTTTCATCTCATCGATGGATTCATGATATTCGTGTTCATTCAGCTTCATTAAGCCCCAATTCTTATACATGCGCGCATGTAAAAAGTATTGGTTAATTGCCGTCAATTCATTCAGCAATGCCTTGTTTAAAAACTCGAGAACTTTTTTATCGCCTTTCATTATGCGGTTTCCTTATGCAGTTATGTTATGTTCCTATCCATACTCGACCTCATCTGTCGAGCGGAAAAAACCATCGACAGATAGAGGTCGGTGGTAGGAAACTGTTGCTTACAAACCCACTATAGCTTGAAAGCCCTAATTGTCAATTCTTAATCAGCGTGCAATTGGCTCAGGCGGCGACTAATCGCGTGTTGAATACCTGCTTTATCTAAACCTGAATCTGCCAATAAAATCGGGGTGTTGCCATGTTCAAGGAAACTGTCCGCAAGCCCCAAATTTAACACTGGAATATGACATTGGTGCGCGTGTAAACATTCATTCACCGCGCTGCCCGCGCCGCCCATAATTGCATTTTCTTCAACAGTGACAATCAATTCATGCGTCGCCGCTTGTTGTAAAATCATTTCAACATCCAGCGGTTTCACAAAACGCATGTTAATCACCGTGGCATCCAATTCTTCCGCAGCCGCTAGCGCAGGATGTAATAAAGTGCCAAATGCCAAAATCGCGACGCGCTTGCCTTGACGACGCAATTCAGCCTTGCCAATCGGGAGCGGGGTTAATTCTTTATGAACCGTAACTCCAATGCCATTGCCACGCGGATAACGCACCGCACTGCAACCCTCGCGATATAAAAAGCCAGTGGTCAACATTTGCCGACATTCATTTTCATCGCTGGGAGTCATTAACAGCAGATTAGGAATACAGCGTAAATAACTTAAATCAAACGCGCCCGCATGAGTTGCGCCATCCGCCCCGACTAAGCCCGCACGGTCAATCGCAAATAATACCGGCAGATTTTGCAAAGCCACATCATGAATAAATTGGTCATAAGCGCGTTGCAAGAAGGTCGAATAAATCGCCACCACGGGTTTTAAACCCTCGCAAGCCAGCCCCGCCGCCAAGGTCACGCTGTGTTGTTCAGCAATGCCCACGTCAAAATAACGTTCGGGATATTGTTCGGAAAATTTAACCAAACCCGAACCTTCACGCATCGCGGGCGTAATCCCGATTAACTTATCATCTTGCGCCGCCATATCGCACAGCCATTGCCCAAAAATCTGGGTGTAAGTCGGAATCGTGGCAGCTTTGGCAAGCATTTCCCCGGTTTTCACATCAAAAGCACTCACGCCGTGATACACGCAGGGATCATCTTCTGCCACCGCAAAGCCTTTGCCTTTTTTGGTGACGACATGCAGAAATTGCGGCCCTTTCAGGGCTTTCATATTATGTAAGGTGCGGAGTAATGCGGGTAAATCGTGCCCATCAATCGGGCCGATGTAATTAAAACCTAATTCTTCAAATAAAGTGCCGGGCACTACCATGCCCTTAACATGCTCTTCAGTGCGCCGTGCGAGTTCGCAGACGCTGGGCATTTTTGATAACACTTTTTTGCTGTTTTCACGCACTGAGCTGTAAAAACGGCTGGATAATAATTTCGCCAAGTAATTGGACAAACCGCCCACATTGGGGGAAATTGACATGTCATTGTCATTTAAAATCACGAGAATATCGACACCGACATCACTGGCATGATTTAAAGCTTCAAATGCCATGCCTGCGGTGAGTGCGCCATCGCCAATCACCGCAATCGCTTTGCGTTCGCTGCCCAATTGTTTTGCCGCGATTGCCATGCCTAAGGCTGCGCTAATTGAAGTGCTCGAATGTCCTACTCCGAAACAATCATAGGAACTTTCTGCGCGGCGCGGAAAGCCTGAAATGCCTTGATATTGCCGTAAGCTGGACATGGCTTCGCGCCGCCCCGTGAGAATTTTGTGGGGATAACTTTGATGTCCCACATCCCACACTAAACGGTCTTCGGGGGTATTAAACACATAATGCAGCGCAATGGTTAATTCCACCGTGCCCAGATTGGAGGCTAAATGCCCTCCCGTGCGGCTTAAGGTATCGAGTAAAAACTCTCGCAACTCTTGGGCAAGCTGCGGCAAATCTCGTTCAGGCAATTCACGCAATTGGGCGGGTGAATCGATTTTCTCTAACAAGGGGAAAGATGGATTCATTGGATAATAATCTTAATGGATAGGATAAGGTGACAGTATTTCATGGTGCAACGGGGCGTTGAATTCAGCCGTGATGCGAGCCGCAGGGGGCTTGAGAATTACCGTAAAACAGGCTATGACCCAATGCGGGAAGCCTATTATTTTCGTCGAGTGCACTAGAGCTAAAATCGTCAACTATAGCGTATTAGGCGGGTTTTTCAAAGATAAGAATAATTAAGTACCTTGGTCAAGAGCGATCAATTCTTACTTGAAAACTTTTATCGGACTTTTGGGGAGGGGCTAATGCAAAATTTAATAGCTTTGACGCGGGAGTGTGGGAGCGAGACGATCATAAAGACTCATACTTAATCATTATAATTTAATCATTCCTTCCCTAAATAAGATACAGTATTTCTATATTTCTATTAGGGGTTGCGCAGTTGAATTCATAACTTGTTGATTTTACTAGAAAAACATTCATGCGGCGCACAATGATAACTTATTGTATCAACTGCGTAATTCCTATTTAGTTTAGACTCATTACTTCTTTTGCACTGCCAACATTTTTAAGTATGTCGTCCAAAGAATTTCAAAATATCGAAACTGGACTTTTTATGCGGTTCTTCTGTGCGTTCAGCCTTCAGCGGAGTCAGTTCGCTAGGCTGATGATGATCACGAAATGCTAAAGCCAGTGCATTCAAAGTACGCCCATCCAGCAAATAAGGATTAAATTCTTTGAGTCCGCTTTTTTTGCAGATTTTTGCTGCAACCACTGGGGAATCCACAAATTTCATTGACCATTCATGGAAACAACGACTACCAATTTCCCGTAATTCCAAAACTTGCATGTTGGTGTGGCGTTCGTCTTTAATAATCTTGTTATACAAGATGTTAAGATTATTTCTCGGCCCTTCTAAAATTTGCAGAAAATAATTATTCCCAAAAAACAACATTCCCGTGATATTTGAGCGGGCATTGTTTTTTTTGGCAGCTTCTACAATTAAGCCGATTTCGATAGAGGAGCA
>JBDLSS010000048.1:0-3815 GCA_039799345.1 Pseudomonadota bacterium | reverse complement strand
CAGGTTTGGCGATTTTCCCGATTGTGTTTAGCAATGGTTTAGAACCCAATCAAGGGCCGGGTTTAGTATTCAACACTTTGCCGCTGGCATTTGGCAAGATGCCGTTTGGGAATATTTTCGGCGGCTTATTTTTTGTGTTGTTGGTGTTGGCGGCGTGGACTTCTTCGATTTCTTTATTAGAACCCACCGTGGCTTGGATGGTGGAAACTAAGAAATTTACCCGTGTCAGCGCAACCGCATGGGCAGGCTTTTGTATTTGGTTATTCGGGCTGGTGACGATTTTCTCATTTAATATTTGGAGCGAAGTCAAACCTTTATCGATGTTTAGCAGTTTTGCCAACAAGACATTATTCGACCTGCTCGACTTTGTTACTTCCAATATTATGTTGCCTTTGGGCGGTTTATGTATTGTGATTTTTGCAATGTGGCGGATGCGCAGCGCGGATATTTTGGAAGAATTAGAATTACCGGAAGCCAGCACACGCTACAAAATTCTACGCTTTTTAATGCGTTATGTGGCTCCCATCGGGGTATTAATGATTTTCTTAAATGCGATTGGGGTGATTGCGTGACCCATATTCATAAAACCGCGTTGGTGCAATACAGCGCGCATGAAATGTATGTATTAGTTAATGATATTGCTAAATATCCTGAATTTTTGCCTTGGTGTAAGGCGGTGAAAATTTTGGTACAAAAGCCTGAAGAAATTGTGGCAAGCATCACAATGGGCGGGGTGGGGCTGGAAAAATCTTTCACCACAACGAATCGTTTAGTGCCCGATCAGCGCGTTGAAATGGCTCTGTTAGAAGGGCCGTTTAGCCATTTAAAAGGGCTGTGGGTGTTTCAGGCATTGGGCGAACAGGGCTGTAAAATTTCTTTGGATATGGAATTTGAGATTTCTAATAAAATTTTGCGGCTGAGTTTGTCGCCGGTGTTCACTAAAATTGTTAATAATCTGGTCGATGCGTTTATTGAACGCGCCCGTAAATTATATGGACCACGTTGAACTGATTTGGGTAGAAGTCGCGTATGCCAAGCCTGAAGAGCAGGCTTTGGTGCGGTTGGATGTGAATCTTGGCTGCACGGTTGCTGAAGCGATAGAGCTTTCTAAATTCTGCCTACGTTTCCCTGAAATCGATTTGGCGGTGAATAAAGTCGGCATTTTCAGCAAACCTTGTAAATTGGATAAAATCTTAGTGGAAGGCGACCGTGTAGAAATTTATCGTCCTTTATTGGCAGACCCCAAAGCGATTCGTAAACAGCGGGCAGCAAGGCGATGAAGAAGGGTGGGTAGTTTTGTCTGAACCGTAATTTCCTAGCTGTTTGAATCACAAGTATATGTGAGACTATTTGCGCCATGAAACGCCGTTCTAAATTAAAAAAGCTCAGTCTTGTTAAATTAAAACCTGAATGGGCTGAAGTCGCTTACGAATTTATGTTATTTGCCTGTGAAAATTTACCCGCTCCAGCGGCGTGTTTGTCGTAGGAGCTAAACATTTAAACTTAATTAGGAATTACGCAACTGAATTTCTAACTATTTAATTTTAATAGGGATTTTTTTGCAACGCCTAATCCTGTTTTACAAACCCTCAATCCCCTGATTTGCTAATTGATCTGCAATTTCATTTTCAACATGTCCGCTGTGCCCTTTGACCCATTCCCAAGTGACTTGATGACCTTGAGTGGCGGCTTGCAAACGTTGCCATAAATCAGCATTTTTCACAGGTGCTTTACTTGCGGTACGCCAGCCGCGTTTAATCCATTGATGAATCCATTCAGTAATTCCTTGGCGCACATATTGGGAGTCGGTGGTAATCACGATTTCACAAGGACGGGTCAAGGTTTCCAACGCCATAATCGCCGCCAATAGCTCCATGCGATTATTGGTGGTTTGCAATTCGCCGCCGCACAAACGTTTTTCCTTGCTTCCGTAACGTAATAACACGCCCCAGCCGCCTTTGCCCGGATTACCGCGACATGCGCCATCGGTAAAAGCATATACCGTCGTTGCAGACATATTTAATTATTTTTCCTGATGTTCACTATAACGTGTGCCGACCATCCCTGACACCAAAGAAGTGCGTGGTCGCCAACTCGGTTTAATCGGGGTCAAAGTTGTGACCCGTTTTTTAGCCACAATGAGATACACCGCCCCAAAACGGTTAGGAATACGGGCGGCTAAATTTTCGATGAAATGTAACGGCTTGACTAAATAGGGTTGATTAAATGGCGGGGCGAAAAATAAACTTTGCTGTTCTATGATTTCAAAGCCCAGCAAGGCTAACCAATCTTTCAATCGCAACATGCCTATGGATCGCCCACACCACGGCGCAATTTGGTGACGACGCGGATGCAATAATCGCCATAAACCCCATAAACTCAAAGGATTGAAACCCAAAATGATGACATGTCCTTCAGGAATGAGCACGCGCTCGACTTCTCGCAACACCGCATGTGGCGTGTCTTCAAATTCTAAAATGTGCGGCAAAATCACCACATCGAGGCTGTCGGTGGCGAAAGGCAATTCATCGGTTTCGGTGCGAATTTGAGAATAATTTGAATGTGAAATTGGGTAACGGCTTGTAATGCAGCGATGTTTGATACGACTACTTTCGAGTAATCGCCCTGCGCCCATGCCGCCAATTTGTAGCGCGTGATACCCAAAAAATGTGGGTAAAGTTTCCGCGACGGCTGCCGTTTCTGCCGCGAGCAGGCGTTGCCCTAGGGGCGTTTCAAACCATTGATTGAGCTGTTGTGCGCGGCGACCCATTGAGAGTGCTCCATAAATCGAAGGGGAGAAAAGAAGAGTCGCCGCTTGATGCTTTAGAAGGGGAGTTTAAACCCGCCGGGTAAATTTAAACCCGCAGTCATGCCAGAAAGACGTTCTTGGCTGGTTTTTTCGATTTTACGCACCGCGTCATTGACGGCGGCGGTGATTAAATCTTCTAACATTTCTTTGTCTTCGCTCATCAGGCTGGGGTCAATGCTGACGCGGCGCATGTCGTGCCGTCCTGTCATCACCACTTTGACCAGTCCTGCGCCCGCTTCACCCGTCACTTCCATATTGGCTAATTCTTCTTGTGCCTTTTGGAAGTTTTCCTGCATTTGTTGGGCTTGTTTCATTAGATTGGACAGATTGCCTTTCATAATTTCCTCTTTAAACATCACGGCTGATTAGTAGTTTGTGCTTAGTGTAACAAATTTAGCTTTGTGTTAAGCGTTTTGATTTAAATCTGACTGGGCTTCTAAGTCGCAGGCTTGGTGGCTTGTTCTTATCAGGATAACAAACTTTCTTTGAATATTGCCAGAGTGAATTGAATATCCACTATTTCTTTAGATTAGTCCGAATTCAGCTTATTTAGCAAAAAAATAGGAATTATAAGCGTGACATTTAACCTTCATTATTAAGATTCTGACAACACCGCGACTTTTGCTTTTATCCGACAAATGCAGGCTTCGTTTTCGATGCCGTCAAATAAGGTTTCGCTGTTTTGAGCAATGCCTTTGGAAACGGTTTCTATGCTTTGCTGTAGTTCTGTGCCGCTTAATTTGCTGTGGGTCATCACCCAAATTTTCGCATTTTCCATTAATTTCCCTTGTGCAGAAATACGGGCGATTTCGTGGCATTCCGTGCGGGTTTTGGCATCTTTTAAGTAAATTTTTCCTTCTGCTTTGATAATGCCTTTGTCTTCAAGTTGTGCCAGTGGTGTGATTTGTGGCGTGGGGGCGGCTTTTTGGGCGACGGTGTTGATGTTTATATTAACGTCGC
This sequence comes from Pseudomonadota bacterium, assembly GCA_039799345.1. Classification (GTDB taxonomy): domain Bacteria; phylum Pseudomonadota; class Gammaproteobacteria; order Beggiatoales; family Beggiatoaceae; genus JAQTYU01. Next base: position 46 of record JBDLSS010000048.1, on the reverse strand, counting down.
CGTTGATTAAGCTGCTGAACAGGGGCACGCTGATAATGTTGAATTT
>JBDLSS010000047.1:0-5623 GCA_039799345.1 Pseudomonadota bacterium | reverse complement strand
TTGCCTTTTATGCACCACAATGCGGGCAAAGTATTTGCATTCTTTTCTAAAATAACGACGTTTAACTGCATAAATTTTCAAGTAAAGTGTCCATCATAAGGCACAGTTTACAAAAAAACTCTTTTCTAGTGCAGTCATGAAATTCCGTTATAATACCAAAAGGCAAGCCTTATCATAGTTCTCATTGTAGTAATCCGCCTGTTTTCATCGTATATGTCAAAAATTTCAGCGCGGCAAATATATTTACTCATTCATTGGCAACACGGGACAGCATTGTGGAAGAATTTATCCAACACTATGGATACTTAGCGATTTTTATCGGTACTTTTTTTGAAGGTGAAACAATTTTAGTAGTGGGGGGAATTCTTGCCCAACAAGGTTTACTCGAATTACCTTTTGTGGCAATCGCCGCCTTTGTGGGCAGTTTTTCAGGCGATCAATTATTTTTCCAAATTGGGCGAATCAAAGGGAAAGCTTTATTAGAAAAACGTCCTTCATGGAAGGTGCGTGCTGAAAAAATTAATGATTTATTAGCACGTTATCGTGATTGGATTGTGTTAAGTTTCCGCTTTTTCTATGGTTTACGCAATCCCACACCGTTTGTGATAGGGATGAGCAGCATCAGTACCCTGCGTTTTATGGTGCTCAATGGTATTGGCGCATTGGTTTGGGCGTTTACAATCAGCACCTTGGGTTATGTATTTGGTAATGCAATGGAAAGCTTTATGGCCGACATGAAACATTATATGCTCGAAGCGATGGCAGTGATTTTCACGATTGCAGGCTTGGTGTGGTGGTATGTCAATCGTAAACAATCCGTTGTACCGTCCGCCGCACCGCCCGAAGAAAAATAAATTTAAATTAATATGGTGGTTTAACCCTCAGGAGTTTGTAATGCGGAAGCAGTTTTCACGTTTTTTAATCCTTCTGGGCTGTGGTTTATTCTTGGTCGCTTGCGCTGCGACCCCAGTGCGTCATCTGGGTTGTTATGTGGCTGATCCTGAATTGCGCGGCAAATATGTGGGTGCGTGTCAAAATGGTAAAGCCCACGGTAAGGGAACTTCTGTGGGTCATGATCGTTATGAAGGACAGTTTGTACGGGGCATTGTGCACGGCAAAGGAACTTATTATTGGCACGATGGCGACCGCTACACGGGTGAGTTACGCAATGGTAGGGCGCAAGGCAAGGGTGTGTTTATCAGCAAGTCGGGTGAACGCAAGTCAGGAGTTTGGGTTAATAATGTGTTGCAAACGCCTGAGTAATTCTTTCAATCAGGATGTTCAGCATTCACTCTAAACAAAATTAGCCATAAACCCTGTTCTTAAATTTAAAAATGCATCATCCAGAATCCACTTCAAAAATCGGTAGTGCTCAAGTTGTAATGATTGTCTGAATCAGGATTTACAGGATTATCCGAATTAAACAGGATTACCCACTGATATTAACAACGTTCAGTTTTATTCTTTAATCCTGTAAATCCTGATTCAGACAATAAGCTGGCTAAAATCCTTACTTATTTGGCACTGCCCAAAAATCTTTTCCCCCTTGCCTTTTCAAACGGACGCAAGATAATAAAGCATCTTTGTGAACGTCGAACTAAAAAACCACATGCGTGTTAAATCCTTGTTAGAACCTCAAGTACGCCTCCAAATTGCCCAAGTCACCGCCCGCATCATGGTGCAAGAAGGCATTAACGACTATCAAATTGCCAAAAATAAAGCCGTTGCACAACTTGGCATTCCCCACACTAAAAATTTGCCCAGCAACAGTGAAATTGAAGCAGAAGTTTTGATTTATCAACGACTTTTTCTCGGTGAATCGCACACCAATCAAATTCGTAAATTGCGCGAAGTCGCGATAAAAGCGATGCGCTTATTTCAAGAATTTTCACCACGCTTAGTCGGCAGCGTGTTACAAGGCACGGCGCATCAACACAGCGAAGTGCAATTACATTTGTTCACCGATGCACCCGAAAATGTTGCCTTTTTCCTGATGAAACAAGAAATTCCCTACGAAATGGGCGAAAAGAAATATCGGCAAGCCGTGCAACAAGTCATCACTTTTCCAAGCTACCACTTTATGGCAGGCGAACAAGCGATTAGCTTGGTGGTGTTTGCAGAAAATGATATTCGTTGGTCGCCGCCCAGCCCGATTGACAATAAACCGATGCGCCGTGCCGATTTACGTGCGGTCGAAGCCTTATTGCAAGCATCGTGATTTATCAAGTTGCCGTCCCCACGCCCCTAGACCAAGTTTTTGATTATTTGCCCCCCGAAAATTGGATGCCGTATCCCTTGGCGGTGGGAATGCGCGTGCTCGTGCCGTTTGGGAACAGAGTGCTCGGCGGGCTGATTGTCGCGATTCAAGAAGAAAGCGATTGCCCCCCCGAAAAGCTCAAAGCGATTCGCAGCGTTTTAGATAAAACCCCTTTATTCAATACAGAAGAATTAGCTTTATTACAATGGGTTAGCCGTTATTATCATTATCCGCTGGGCGAGGTTTTAGATGCTGCTTTGCCCAGCTTATTACGCAGTGGTAAAACTGAACTTGTAAAAAAAACCACGCAGCGCGTTTACAGCCTCAGTTCTCAAGCGCGGGAATTCACTTTAGAAACGCTGCCGCTTAAAAAAAACACCGTACAACATCGCATTTGTAGCCTGCTTTGGGAATATAGCGAAGCCTTAAGCCGCGAAGCGATTTTGCAACAAATCCCGAATACCGCTTCAAACTTGTCGAAATTAGTCGGCGCGGGCTGGTTGATTGAAGAATGTCGAGAACGCAAAGAATCGCTCGAAACTTTTCCCCAAGACACCCCGCCCGAACTCAATCCCGACCAACGCGCCGCCGTCACCAAAATTACTGATTCGTTGGATAAATTTTTTCCCTGCGTACTCGACGGGGTCACGGGCAGCGGCAAAACCGAAGTCTATTTACAAGTTATCGCTGAAGTGTTGGCGCAACAGCGTCAAGCCTTGGTTTTAGTGCCTGAAATCAATTTAACCCCACAAATGTTGCAGCGTTTTCGTCAACGTTTTCCCGTGAAGATTGCGGTTTTACACTCGCAAATTTCCCCACCTTTACGCCTGCAAGCATGGCGGGCGGCACAATCGGGCGCGGCACAAATTGTTATCGGCACACGTTCTGCGGTGTGGACAAGTTTCGCCAATTTAGGCGTGATTGTGGTCGATGAAGAGCATGATCTATCCTATAAACAACAAGATAGCCTGCGTTATTCTGCCCGCGATGTGGCAATGGTACGGGCGCAGCGCACCCATATTCCCATCATTTTAGGCAGTGCAACCCCTTGTTTAGAAACGCTTTACAATGCACAGCAAGGGCGTTATACCCATTTAAGTTTGCCAGAACGCGCAGGCAGTGCCGCCCATCCCAGCGTGAAAATTGTGGATATGCGCCAGCAGCCTCGGCAATTATTATCAAAAACTTTATATCAAGCGATTAAACAGCGATTAAGTGTAAAACAACAAGTTTTATTATTTATGAATCGGCGCGGTTATGCCCCGACTTTGACTTGTTATCATTGCGGATGGGTGGCGCATTGCTTGGCTTGTAGCGCGAATTTAACCTATCACGCGCAGCCGCCACGTTTGGAATGTCATCATTGTGGCGTGGTGAGACCTTTGGATATTGTCTGTCCTGAATGCCAACACACAGAACTGCATTTTTTGGGACGTGGTACGGAACGCATTGAAGAAGATTTACAGGCTTTATTTCCAGAATCGCGTATTTTACGCATTGATAGCGACAGCACCCGTCAAAAACAAAAAATGCAGGGATTTATTGACCAAATTCATGCGGGCGAAGCGGATATTTTAATCGGCACGCAAATGTTGGCGAAAGGGCATCACTTTCCACAAGTGACTTTAGTCGGGGTGCTGAATTGTGACGGCGGGCTGTTTAACGTGGATTTTCGCGGCAGCGAACATCTTGCGCAAATGCTGGTGCAAGTTTCAGGACGGGCGGGGCGTGAGGCAGTGGCGGGCGAGGTGATTTTGCAAACTTATCATCCTGAACACGCCCTGTTTCAACATTTATTACAACAAGGTTATCCCGCGTTTGCTGAAATTGCCTTGCAGGAGCGGCGCGAGGCGAATTTGCCGCCTTATGGTTATTTGGCATTGTTGCGCACAGAGGCGGAGAATTTTGAAAAAGCGGTCAGTGTGTTGCAGGCGGCGAAAACCGAATTAAATATTTTTTCAGAAATTGAATTATGGGGACCAGTGCGTGCGCCAATGGAAAAACGGGCGCATTTTTATCGGGCGCAATTGCTGTTACAAAGTGTGCGCCGTGACGCATTACATCAGGGTTTACGGGCGGTGATGCCAAATTTACGTAAATTGGCAAACGCGCAAAAAGTCAGATTTTCGCTGGATATTGATCCGCTAGATTTGTTGTGAAAACAGGGGAGTTTTAGATCGAAAGGAGAGATAATAGCGGCATCCTAGACGCGACCAACACCTAGGACACCTAACCACATCAAGTTGGTAGGAGAAACTTGAGAGGTAGCTGTCTTCTATAAAGCAATTGCTGTGCCAATCATTTTTTAAACTCAAAATATCAATAACTATTTGATTTACTTTATTAAAAATAAAACTATTTCTGACGCATAGTTTTTTGTCAAGCGATGTGTAAATTTTGAACGGGTCAGATTGTTGAAGAATTTACGCCTGCGTCAAATTTTCGGTAGGGATTTTAAGAAGATTTAGGTTTTTAAAACCTAAAAGGTCTTACGCATACCAAAGGATTCTTTATGTGATGCTTAACTTAATGGCGATGAAGCTGTAGGTTAGCAGGTTTAAAACTAAAATGTAGATTATACGTGATACGATTAGAGACTATCTTCTTTCTCCCAAAAATCGTACAAAATCCCTTTTTTTACAATAGGGTAATCCTAATAAAACTGCTTGACAGGCGGCGCGTATTCAGTAAGCATTTTCACTCATTTTTATCCCTATCCCAGCCCCAAAGGAGTTTTCCCATGCAACCACATCGCCTACGCACTTTGAGTGTTTTATTATTTTCTCTGGGTTTAAGTCAATTCAGTTTCGCCGCCGATACTTTGAAAATTGGTGTTGGTGTACCGCTCACAGGGCGCAATGCGGCTTTCGGTGACCAAATTTTCCGAGGTGCACAACAAGCCGCTGAAGATATTAATGCTGCGGGCGGTGTCGATGGCAAAAAGATTGAACTAATTAAAGGTGATGATGCTTGCGAACCTAAGCAAGCGGTTTCTGTGGCGCAGCGTTTTGTCGAAGTCGATAAAGTGCACGCTGAAATCGGACATTTCTGTTCCTCTTCCACCATTCCCGCCACCGAAGTTTATGCCGAAGCAGGCATTCTCGCGATTACCCCCGGTTCCACCAATCCCAAAGTCACCGAGCGCAATTTACCCACGATTTTCCGTGCTTGTGGACGCGATGACCAACAAGGCAAAGTCGCCGCAGAATACATGGTCAATAAGTTAAAAGCGAAAAAAGTCGTTTTAGTTCATGACAAAGACACTTACGGACAAGGCATTGCGGACTCCGTGCGTACCAATCTGCAAAAACTTGGAGTCACTGAATCTTTATATGAAGGTTTGACTCGGGGTGAAAAAGATTTCAA
>JBDLSS010000046.1:0-5158 GCA_039799345.1 Pseudomonadota bacterium | reverse complement strand
TGCCCAGTAATCCTGTCGCTAAAGATTTTGCCTTTGATGTCACTGTGGTAGACAAGCACCATGACGACACCGTTTTTCATACGGAAGCCCAAATCGACGACAAAGGACAGTTGCAAACGCAATTTGTGTTACCTGACAGCCCCGTATTATTTGGCAAGCTGACCGTGGAAAGTTCGGTGCGTGATGAGCGCGGCAAAGATGTCGCCAACAGCGTCACTGCAAATTATGCAGGACGGGATCGCTTAGTCGGGATGCGTCAAACCACCTGGACTTTAGAAGTCGGCAAAACTGAAAAAGTGGAATTAATTGTGGTTGATGATCAGGGTAATCCTACCAAAGACACTCCGATTAAAGTCACGATTGAACAACAGCAAACCAAGGCTTCACGGGTCAAAGGCGCGGGGAATGCGTATTTAACCCGCTATGAACATGAATGGATTGCGGCGGGCACTTGCGAAGTCACTTCGGCTTTAACCCCTGTCAGTTGCAATGTGTCTGCCACCCAGCCCGGCGCGTATCGGATGACCGCAAAAATCACCGACAGCAAAGGACGTGCGCATCAAACCCAAATCCAGCAATGGGCAATGGGGCGTGGGCATGTGGTCTGGGAAACTGCGCCCGGTTATGGTTTAGAAATCATTCCTGAGCAAGAAAGCTATAAAGTGGGTGATAAAGCGCGTTATCTCGTCAAAAACCCCTACCCCGGCGCGAAGGCGTTAATTACCGTGGAACGTTTTGGGGTATTGAAAAACTGGATTACCACGCTCACCAACAGCATGGAAGTGATTGAAGTCCCTGTTGAACCTGACTTTATTCCGGGTTTCTTCGTGTCGGTGGTGGTGATGTCACCGCGTGTTGAACAGCCAATTGATGAAAATCAGGTGGATTTAGGCAAGCCTGCGTTCCGCATGGGTTATGTGAAAACCGAAGTCAAAGACCCGTACAAAGAATTGACGGTTGAGATTAAGAGTGACAAGCCTGTCTACAAACCTCGCGAAGCGGTCACGGTGGATTTCCAAGTGAAAACGCGTCAAAACAGCGTGCCCACGCAAGCTTTAGAATTGGCGGTGGCAGTGTTGGATGAATCAGTATTTGACCTGATTACAGGTGGTCGTGATTATTTTGACCCCTACAAGGGTTTTTATACGCTCGATGAACTCGACATGGCAAATTACAATTTAATCATGCGTTTAGTTGGGCGGCAAAAGTTTGAAAAGAAAGGCGCGACCGCAGGCGGTGATGGCGGTAGCAGTTTGGCAATGCGTTCTAACTTCAAATTTGTCAGCTATTGGAATCCTTCCATTAAAGCGGACAAAGATGGCAAAGCGCAGATTAAATTCAACGTGCCTGATAATTTGACGGGCTGGCGGGTGCTGGTGCTGGCAGTTACGCCCAATGATTTGATGGGCTTGGGTGAAGGCAATTTCAAAGTCAACCAACCGATTGAATTACGTGGGGTATTGCCCAACCAAGTGACCACGGGCGACCAATTCCAAGCAGGCTTTAACATCATGAATCGCACTGACAAAGTGCGGGATATTAAAGTGGAAGTTCAAGCGAAAGGTTCGGTGGTTTTGGAAGCGGGTAAAACCGAAGTCTTGCACAGCGAAACTTTGAAAGCAGAACCTTTCAAACGTTATAACGTGTGGCTGCCTTTAACCGCAAGCAGTAATGCGGGCAAGGTGGAATTAACTGCCACTGCCAGCGATGCCGAAGAACGTGATGGGCTTAAGCAAGCTGTACCTGTGCGGGCGCGGCGCGCTTTGGAAACGGCGGCAACTTATGGCACGACGGTTGAAAAAGAAATCACTGAATCTTTGCTATTCCCGAAAGATATTCATGCCGATGTTGGCGGAGTCAGTGTGGTGGCAACGCCTACGGTGATTGGCAATGTGGAAGGCGCGTTTAAATATATGCGCGATTATCCCTACATGTGTTGGGAGCAAAAGCTCAGTAAAGGCACGATGGCGGCGCATTACCAGAACTTAAAAGCCTATTTGTCGGGCGACATCTTGTGGGAAGGCAGTGATAGTTTAAGCCAAGCAACTTTGGATTTGGCGGCAAATTATCAAGCACCCAATGGCGGCATGGCGTACTTTTTACCGACTGAAGAACGCGTCAGCCCGTATTTAAGTGCGTACACTGCCTTAGCTTTCAACTGGTTACGTGACAGCGGCTATAAAATCCCAGACGCGGTGGAAAACAAGCTGCATGATTATTTGCTGAGCATGTTACGCCGTAATGTGATGCCTGATTATTATTCCAAAGGCATGGCTTCTAGTGTGCGGGCGGTGGCGTTGGCAGCCTTGGCGAAGGGGCAAATTACCCGCGATGACATTAAGCGTTATCAAAGTCATGTGGTGAATATGGATTTATTCGGTAAGGCGCATTATTTGGAAGCCGCACTGCGTATTCCTGCCACCGAAGCGATTCGGACTGAAGTCGCGAAACAGATTCTTTCCCAAGTGAATATTACTTCGGGGAAAGTGTCGTTTAACGAAACTTTGGATGATGGTTTTTCCAGCTTGTTGAGTTCTCAGTTGCGCAGCCAGTGTGTGGTGTTGAAAAGCTTGGTGCTGTATGACGAAGTGATGAAAGATAACCTCGTCAGCGATTTACCGTTTAAATTGGTGAACCACATTACCATGACTCGCAAAGGACGCACCCATTGGGAAAATACTCAAGAAAACATGTTCTGTATGCAAGCCTTGCATGAATTTGCTCGGGTTTATGAAAAAGATAAACCTGCAATGACGGTGACGGCTTGGTTAGACACGGAAAAATTGGGTCAAGCGCAATTCAACGATGTGAAAGATACGCCTAAAACTTTCACCCATAACATGACGGCGAACGATGTCGGTCGTAAAGCCAGCGTGAAAGTGGACAAGGAAGGTCAAGGACGCGTCTATTACACCGTGCGCATGAGTTACGCGCTGAAAGAAGAAAAGGCGACAGCGGTGAATTCGGGCATGGATGTGCAACGCGAATATCATGTTGAACGCAATGGGAAATGGGAGTTGTTGAAAAGCCCAATGGAATTGAAAACAGGGGAATTGGTGCGTGTGGATTTATACGTGTCTTTGCCTGCTGCGCGCAATTTCGTGGTGATTGATGATCCTGTGCCCGGTGGTTTAGAACCTGTGAATCGTGATTTAGCGACTTCTTCCAAAGTGGCGGCGGATAAGGCTAAAGAAGATTTTGCGGGCGGTTCATTGTGGTTTCGTTTCAGTGATTGGCATGAATATGCGTTTTCATTGTGGTCGTTCTATCACAAGGAATTGCGCCATCATGCGGTGATTTACTATTCTGACTATCTCGCACCGGGCAATTATCATTTGTCCTATGTCGCGCAAGCCATCTCCGCTGGGGAATTTGTGGTGATGCCTACGCACAGCGAAGAAATGTATAGTCCAGAAGTCTATGGAAATTCTGCACCTGCAGTTTTGAAAGTGGTGCGTGATCCTGCGGCAAGTAAATAGTCGTTAAGCGTTGTTGAAATTAGGCTTTCCTGTTGATCCTGTTTGGGAGAAATGGGAAAGCCTTTTTCTTAAGTTTTATTAAGCACGTTGTAGGGTGTATAAGGCGTAGCCGCCATACACCTATGACGGTACAACTTCTCAAATCTTTAAGGTGTATGACGCTACGCTTATACACCCTACGTTTTCTTAAATTCTATTGAAGGATAATCATGAAGAATGAAACAACTGAACTTACAAAACAGCAGTTTATCGAAGTTCTTAAAAAAGTTGCTGAACCAAAAGACATAAAAACTTTTCAGGTTATTTATAACTTCAATGAACGCCACGAAGCCGCAGCCAGCGAAATTGCTGCTGTTTTAGAGATGAAATATCACCCGCTTAATTCACAATTTGGAAGACTTGCTAAAAAGGTGGAGAAAATAATTCCTAATATCGTCTACGAATTAAGAGAAGATGAAACTTCCAGATATTGGAATTTATTTTTCAATGGACGTTACAACCATGCAGGAAAAGGTAAACTGTTTTATTGGCAATTGCGAACGCCGCTTGTGGAAGCATTGCAAGAATTATCATTGACAGGTGAATTTAAAAAACCTGAAGAATTGGCTGAAGAATTACCTGAACAAGCTTTAAAAACACTGCCTGAAGGTGCAAAGAAAAGCATTGTTGTTAATGCCTATGAAAGAAATCCCAAAGCAAGAGAAGAATGTATTCAACATTACGGAACAGATTGTGCGGTATGTGGCTTTAATTTTGGGGAAGCATTTGGTGAATTAGGACAAGGCTTTATTCATGTTCATCACCTCAAACCTATTGCCAGCATTGGCGAATCCTATGATGTCAATCCTATCCAAGATTTACGCCCCGTTTGCCCTAATTGTCATGCGATGTTGCATAGAAAAAAAGATACGGTGCTTTCTATTGAAGAATTGATAGCGGTTAGAAAATCTCATTCGACAAAATGTTAGGGCGTGTCATCAATTAAATTTTAACTGTGCCCCAACCCCCTAAAGATGGCTAAACCTAAAAACTAGCCCCTAAATCCCCTAAAGGGGACTTAAAACATTAAATAACTTGTTTGTATTTAGCTCCCTTTAGGAGATTTGGGCTTTTTTAAAGGTTTTTAAACGAGCTACTTTCTGTTAAAACCTAATTGATGACACGCCCTAGCTATTTTAGGAGTTACGCAGTTTAAACGTTAATTTATTTTCAATGAGTCATAATTGCACCGCGCAATCGCATTTCCATTAAAATAGTTACCAATTCAACTGCATAATTACTACTATTTATTGTCAAAATCAGGATTTAATAAATTTCAGAACAAAACAATCGTGTTAAATTCATGGTAGGCACGCTCCTTATCCAGAACTCAGGTTAAAACCAAAGTTTTTCTAGCGTTCTTCAGAACCGAAACACTCTTTATATTCACTGCAAACATGACAAGAAGGGGCGCGACACACATAAATACCTTCTTCAAAGCACAATTGTTTGTACAAAAACTTTTTCCATTTCATATCGTAGACATTTTTAGCTCCAAGTTCTGGAAAATTATGCTCGATTAAACGTCTTAAATCGGGACGTGTCCACAACCCCAAGTTATGCCACAGATGCAAATCCGCAAGACAACCCGCAATTAATATATCCGCTAACCATTCCTCATCAATGGAATGAGCCGCACG
>JBDLSS010000045.1:0-7472 GCA_039799345.1 Pseudomonadota bacterium | reverse complement strand
AAGGCTTGCACCCCGCCTGCGGTGGCACATGCGCCGATAGTGATTAAATAACGGCTGTTACGACGCACTGCTTGAATGCGTTCTTGTTCGTCAGGGGTGGAAATGCTGCCTTCGACAAAGGCAATATCGACTTGGGCATGTTCGTTAATTGCGCCTGCTTCGACAAAATGCTTTACGTCAATCAGTTCCATTACATCTAATAAACCCTCGCCCAAATTCAGAAAGGCAAGCTGACAGCCATCGCAAGAGCTAAATTTATGCACGGCAACGCTGGGTTTTTGTATCGCTTTGATCATTAAAACCTCCTTTGAATGCTTACAAGCTGTGTTATCGATTAATCTGTGCTGTAATCCTTGGATAAAGTATAATCACTTCAGCAATAAAATATGCAAAAACCTTTGACAGCTCGCTTTTTATGGGGATAATTCATTTAGTATTCATATCTAAACACACGCTCACTTTAGGCTGTAAAATCCTACCGTATACACTGGACTGACTTCCATCACAATTCTTAAAAGGCATACTTAAAACCTTAAGGTTCTAACAATGTGGTGGCATACAGTAGTGAATAGCGGTATTGATAACGCACTGGCGTAGAATCAGTGAGCGGGGAAATAGATTCTTAAGTAAATAATCATGTCATTCTTCAAGGACATCCATAAAACGTGACATTGCAATGACACCTATCAGACCTACTGAAAAAGTCAATCGCATCATGATAGTCGACCGCTCAGAAGTGGCGCGTTCGATTATTTCGCATATTCTACAAAAAGAAATGCAAGATGCTTATATCGTCACTTGTGAGAGCGCGGAAGATGCGTTGGAACACTTGCAACGCGAAAAATTTGACTTAATTACCACCTCCTTATTTCTCTCTAAAAATCCTAACGAATTAGATGGGTTGGATTTGTGCCATAAAATCCGCGCCAGTGAAAAACAACATTTAACTCCCGTGATCGTAGTTTCTAGTGATGCCGACAGCCGTTTGCTACGAGAAGGTTTTTCCGCAGGTGTCACCGATTATTTTAATAAATCTTTAGGTTATAAACGTTTAGTAGAATTTATCAAAGATGTTTCACAACGTCATGCAGGTTTAGTCGGGCGGATTTTATACGTCGAAGACAGTCCCGTAACCGCACAATCCACCCAAACTGTGATGGAGCGCCACGGTTTGCATGTGACTCACGTTTCCAGTGCAGAAGAGGCATTTACCTGCCTGAAAAATACCAGTAATGATGCAAATAATTGTGGCGAAAATGAAGGCTTTGACATCATTATCACCGATTTTTTCCTTGAAGGACAAATGACAGGCGGTGATCTGTTATACGCAATTCGTACGCAATTGCATTATTCACGGCAAGAAATGCCCGTCTTAGTCATTACCGTGGAAGATAACAAAAATTGTCAGGCAGAAATTTTTCATGCAGGGGCGAATGATTTTGTCACCAAACCCGTGATTGAAGAAGTACTAATTGCACGGATTAAATCTTTGTTATTGGTTAAACATCAATACAATGTATTAAAACGTTTTTCGCGGGAAATGTACCGTCTTGCAACCACAGATGGGTTGACGGGAGTACGTAATAAACAATTTTTGCTAGAAGAAGGGGATATTTTCATCACCCGTAGCCCCCACGTTTGTTTGCTCATGGTTGATATTGACCATTTTGAAATTATTAATGCAATGCAAGGCTATGTCGTGGGCGATCACATCTTATTCCATGTAGGCAATTTGATGAACCAATTTTTTGCCGACAAAAATGCAATTGCAGCGCGTTTTGTGGGTAAACGCTTTGCGGTCTTATTAGGAGAATGTCCCTTAGATCGCGGCAAAAGTATTGCTGAAGAGTTCCGTCAGCAGGTTATGCAGCTTAAACCTGATGGGGTCGATATTACTATCAGTATTGGGCTGACGGCTGGCAATAATCGTTCACATTTGGAAACAATGCTAACAGAAGCTGACAGTGCCTTGCATAATGCACAAATTCAAGGCTATAACCGTACCAGTCTAAGTATTACATGCAAAGACGAGTCACTGATTTAGAATGCCTTATTAATTCGATGGATTGCAGTCTTAACTATCGTGACAGTGATCCCCAAAAGCATTGCACTGTAAATATACACAGAGATTAAAATGTCGACGGGGCTGATTAACCAATCTAGCCCCTCAGACAAGGAATTTGCATGAGAATACGTTAGAACGAGGTGCGCTCTAACGAGTAATTCGCACAGTGATTTAAATCTTTGAAGCCACTATGTCCTAAAAAAGCTAAATATAAACACTTGTTCTTCATTCTTTAGGTTCTTTTTGGTTAGAGACTTCATTGTATTAGAAAAACTAAGCGACTTTTTCCACTACCCAGCGTGCAAACTGCGGCTTTTCCAAAGTGACGCTTTCCAAAATATTAAAGCCTAACTGCTTCAATAACCAATCAATATCTTCACGTTCATAACGATTGTGCTCCATAAAATGCACGAACACATCTTCTAAACCCGCTTCATCTTTCTCGAGCACATTAATTTCGTTCTGAATTTCCAAATATTTTGGCAAGGGGACACGCACCCAATCAATTAACAAAGCACGTCCGCCCACTTTCAAACAACGATGCACCGATTCCAACAAACGCACAGGCTGATTCAATTCGTGCAAAGTATGCGTGCTGACAATTGCATCAACGCTGTTATCTTCTAGTGGCAAATTCGGCAAATGTAAATCATGAGCAATCACCTGAAACATTTTAGGGTCGATATGTTCCAACATGTACGGCGCAAATTCCACCCCGATTAATTTAGCTTGCGGATGAAAAGCTTTCAGCAATTTTAACAAGGCCGCAGGACCACAACCAAAATCCGCAATCACCGCAGGATTGCCCAACACAGGAATCATCCATTGTTTCCATGCCGCCCAAAAACTCGTATCGAAACGTTTTTGCCCACTCATCAGCATGTATTTTGCGAATTCTGGACCATCGCGGTGATGTTTTTCGAGTAAATCCAAAGTTGAACCGCTCATATTTTATCCTCAATTTTCCAAGCCATAACGCAAATCAACGCCGCTATACGTGCCCGTTTGCGTTTCCAATGTCCAGCGTTTGCTGAGCAAATAACGAATTTTAAAAATTGTACTCGAATCAAACAAACCGACACCATAACTGATATACAATTCGGGAGTTAAATATTTCCCAACGGTGAGCGCGCTATCGCCCATGCCGCTACTTTTATTTGTCGTGCTCGATGCGCTTGGCACATTCGGATTATTTTGAGTATTGCTGCCAATGCCCGCATCGTCTAAACCCAAATCATTTGCGATTTTCTTAGCAAAACCATCGCCTTGATCCATTGCCGCCGACGAAGCCATCGCACTAAGTAACGCCTGATTATCGCCGCCTTTAGTCGCTTGTGCGGCGGGTTTTCCCAAGACAATGTAAGATAAAATATTAGTTTGGTCTAACATCGGTTCTGAAAATAAATCGACTTGTGGTGATTGTGCCGTGCCACTGACTTTGACCCCCGCCTTCACATCCTGCACTTCGCGCACCGCCCGCACATCTAACATTGGATTATCAATCGGACCGCCCGCAAAGAAAATCCGCCCGCGCTGAATTTTCAGATTTTGTCCATAGGCTTTATAAAGCCCGTCCACCAACTGCAATTCACCATTTGCCGAGGTCAATTTATGCGGCTGATTGCTGACTTGTAAACGCCCCTTAATTTTGGTGCTAAAACCCGCGCCTTTAAAACTAATCTTGTCGCCAAAAATCAAATTCACATTGCTGGAAATCGCCATTGCAGAGGGCGCAACTTCAGGCGCGGGCTTATTTTTATTAACCACCACCACATCATCGGAGGCATTCACCGCGCCTTCTTTTTCAGGCGGGCTTAAAGTCGCCTCAGGAATCGTGACTTCGCCTTGCACATGCACTTTTTGTGGCGCGATTTCAATTTTTAAATTCGGAGAAATTAAAGCATTGGCAAAGGGCATATTCACCGCCTCGAAACGCTCGCCCTGCAAACTTAAATTGCCGTTGAGTTTATCCACGCTGGGCAGATTAAATTTACCTTGTAAACGCAATTGTCCCGCGCCTGAATTTACCGAAGCATTGAGTTGTAAATCCTGCCCCGCGCCTTGCAACATCAGTTGTAACTTCTTCAATTGTAAGCCAACTTGTGGAATATCCGCATTGGCATCTTGCAATTGCAACAAGCCTTTCAGTTGCGGATTATCTAAACTCCCCAGAATTTGCAGATTCGCATTTAACTTGCCCGCGACATTTTCCACGCTGGGTGCAAACATCGAGACTAAATTAAATTTATTAAATTGCGCTTGCAAATCGCCCTGAATTGCCTGATTGGGTTTCAGCGGTAATTTATTGAATTTAGGCAATAAAACCTTAGCCCGCAACGCATTATTCGCATCCAGCGTAAACGCTAATTGTGCATCCAAACCCTGCGGCGCAATCACTAAATTCACCGTGCCGCCCTGATGATTGAGTTGCAGCACTTCATCATCAATTTTGGTTTTTATAAAGCCTTCAGAAATTTTCACCGTGGCTTTGCTATCAATGCGTTGGTCAGCGGTGATATTTGCACTTATATCCGCATTTAAAATGCCTGTGATTTGAGTTTCTGGCGGTAAAAATGGGCGTAAACGATTGAAATTAATCTGGGAAACTTGAATTTTCGCACTGGTTTGACCCTGCGGAATTACGTTCGCTTGTAAACATAATTGGGCATTGTCTTCGCCAAATAAACACAGCGGCGTAAGTTGCACTTGTTTCGCTGACAAGGATAAAGCCGTATTTTGGCGAGTTTGCCAAGTTTGCAGTAATTTCGAGACTAATTTTAGATTTTGAATCTGACCTTGCCAGCGTTGTTCAGTGAGATTTAGCCCGCCTTGCAAAGCCAATTGAATACGTTCTTGTGGCAAAGTGACATCAGCCGTGAGTTGGTGCGCGCTGACTGTGCCTGTTCCTTTCACTTGGGCGCGTTCTAAAACTTTATTTTTACCCTGTTGTAATGCATTAACATCTAATTGCAAAGATAAAGGCTGATTTCCTTGTAAACTAAATTCGAGTTTAGCCAGCACATTTTTCAGGCGATTTTCTGCAAATTGCAATTGTTGCCCTTGTAATTCCGCTTTCAATTGGGGCGTGGTCAATGCACCGCTGATGCTGCCTTTCCCTGATAATTTGCCGTGCGCTTGCGGCATTAATTGCGCTAAATTGGGCGAATTCAGCTCCCAATTTAATGCTGCATTTTTATCAATTTGCCCTTGCATAGTAAATTGGGTGTCGCCCGATTTTACGTTCAGCTTTTGCACTTTAATTTCTGCTAACTGCGGATTCTTTAAAGGTAATTTAATTGAAATCTGCGTCAGCGCGGTTAAAATATATTGCTGCACCTGTCCTTGTAAATGTTTCAAATTGACCTGTGTTTCTAAAAATTCGTTTAATTTGCCCTGTGTCTGCAATTCTGCACTGAATTGCTTTGGCGCATTCGCCCATTGGCGATCTAAATCTAATTTATTAGCGACTAAGATAAACTTCCAATCCGCTTGTGGAATGGGGCGATTTAAACCCCATTGCAATAAGCCATCAATGTCGAGCGTGCCTTGCAATAAATCGCCATGAATTTTAGAAATATGTACTTGTTCACGGTCGCCTGCACCCTGAATTTGCCAGTGCGACTGGGGAATATTTTGTCCAAGAACTTGGCTAACAAGCTGTAATTGATAAGCCTGTGGCGTGCCTGAAATTTTAAAGCTGCCTTGCGGACTTTGTACTAATAAAGGCTTATTGGTATTTTTTAGTGGATAATGCAGATTTTCCCAAGTTAGCTGTGCATCAAGGCTGGGGTTTTGTGGGTCTAATAATGCCGTACCGTGCAGATTAATTTGCAAATTAGCGGCTAATAATTGTAATTGTTTAAGCAGTAATTTTTGTCCATTGAATTCCGCGCTTAAGTTGGTATTCAAGCGGAAATTATCGGGCAATTGTTGCGGACTGAAGGGAGTTAATAACAGATTTTCGCTGCTTAAATTCAAATCTGCGTGCAAACTGGGCAACCATTGCGCGTGACCTGTGAGTTTTAGCGTACCATCTAATAATTTAGCATCTAAAGTTTCAATCGTGGCGCGTTCCCAGTCACTTTGCAGTTTTAAATGTAAACGTGTGGGCTGTGGCAAGGCGGGGGTGCTAATTTCTGCATCGCTGCTGAGGTTTAATTTTTGCCAATTCCCTGTAATTTCTAGTTTTCCTGATGCTTCGAGCTGCGACAATTTTGCCGACGTTTGCAATTTTAATTTTAAGGTGTGCGGGGCTTGCAAGCCAAAATTACCCGAAAGCTCGGCTTTTAATTGGGGCAAATCAACCAGCAGTTTTTGTATATTTAATTCATTTTCAGCAATTGCTTGTAAATTGATGCTATTAATGTCAACAGGGACTTGCTCACCTTGTTGAATACTCAGTTTTTGCAAGATTATTTCATCAATTTGTATTGCAAGTGGTAATTTTATGTCAGGCAGTTCAGGTTTTTGAAAGGGCTTTTTTTCAGTGCTTTGGGGAATGGGTGCATTGGGAGGTAATTTAACTTTTGCAGTATTTAATTTAAATTCTGATAAATGTAGCTTACCTTGTAATAATTCGCTGCTATGCCATGCGAACACGGTTTGCTCGGACTGAAAATTGATTTCGGGGCTGGTGTAGCTTATGCCTTGTAATTCTAAGCGATCTAATAAATTGCCACGCACTCGTTCGACATGCAGCGCGGGCAGATATTGTTGGGCTTGAATAAATAAAAATTGCGTGCCGATTTCTGTCCAGAGCAACAAAAATATCCCCAGACACAATAACAGCACGAAACTAAAAATACTGAGCAGAATACGCCATAACCAAGATTTCATCGTTTTTAAACTTTTGGGAGAAGGTTACTGGGATTGATTATAAGCGTTTTTTTGCTGAAAGGTGATCGGGGAAATTAGGCAGGGAAGACAGCATGAATAACCAAATCTATTTGGAACAATGCAAGAGGCATGCTAGGGTAAGGATGTGCTAAATGAATTAATTTTAAATCAATGAGTTGCAGCCAATATTTTACTTGAGTTTATTCAGGATTATCCGAATTAATCAGAATGAACACCTCATATTAAAGACAGTTTTTTAATTCTGAAAATCCGTGAATCCTGATTCTGACAACAAACAAGCTAAAATTCAAACTTAATTACTAGCGGATATTTCAAGCTAAATCAGCCTGTCTAGCAGTTTGATAAATTTCGGATTGGGTTGCCAGATATTCAACTAAACGCTCACCTGAACTGATGCAAGCAATTTTAGTTTGATAAACGACTAGATATTGAATCGGAGAATGTTCAAGGTGCATCATTGGGTGCAAAATTTGAAAATCCAAATGTACCTCACGAATATCCACATTTTCGACTTCATCACAGGTAATACCGACAGGCACGTTCCCTGATT
>JBDLSS010000044.1:0-6350 GCA_039799345.1 Pseudomonadota bacterium | reverse complement strand
CTGCACACTGAGGTTGGCAGTGGCGGCGAGAATTGCAGTCATCAAGACAGTCTTAGCAAAGTGCATCTTAGTTGTGTCCTATTGTGAGAGTAATCTTCAGCTCAAAGTACGTTTCATGTTTGAGCGTGGGGCAGTTATAATTTTGAGCGTTTTTTAGTAAGTTTTTGTTTTGTGCTCGTGAACAAAATACAATAAACATGCCACTTAATTTTTATTTTATAAATCAATGAATTAATTAAATTTATTTGATTTTGTAAAGCAGATTTTGCCCTAGTTTTTAACCTAATCGAATTCTACGCACTTATTTAGTGCATAGAATTGATGCACTGCAAAAAATACCGCCCACGAAGCCCTATTTTTGTACAAAATTTGACTATAATTACAACTTCATTTTTAAAAAAACTTATCTTTTTACCACTGACATGTTAGACAAGCTCCCTCGTCTCCTACCTAAAGCCATGTACACACCTAATAAAGCACAACAATTCGTTGATTGGTTTCGTGAAGCCTCCCCTTATATTCACGCTCATCGTGGTCGTACCTTCGTGATTTCCTTCAGTGGAGAGGCGGTTGAGTCACCTGATTTTCCTTACTTAATTTATGATATTGCCCTGCTCAGCAGTCTAGGGATTCGCTTGGTGTTGGTGCATGGGGTGCGCCATCAAGTGGAGCAGGGATTAATTGCTCAAGGTTTGACCGCACGCTATGTCAACGGAATGCAAATTACTGATGAAAATACCTTGGAATGTGTGAAGCAGGCCTGTGGTTCAGTATCAATTGACATTGAAAGCTATTTATCGATGGGTTTGGCAAACTCACCCACTTCAAACGTGGGTATCCGCACCATTCGTACGGCTTCTGGCAATTTCATCACTGCGCGACCTGTGGGAATTCGGGATGGAGTAGATTTTTGTTATACCGGTGAAGTGCGCCGTGTGGATGCAACGGGTATCACTCGCCATTTGGATGAGGGTAGCATTGTGTTGGTGTCCCCGATTGGCTATTCACCCACAGGTGAAATTTTTAATATTTCTACCGAGGAAGTTGCCACGGCGGTGGCGATTGGGTTGCGGGCAGTGAAATGGGTGTGTTTGACCGATAATAACAACGGGCTATTTGACGAGATGGGGCAATTAATCCGTCAACTCAGTTTAATTGAAGCGCAACATTGGTTAGCCAAGCAACAAGATTTAGACAAAACGCGTCAACTGGCGAATGCTGTCAAAGCTTGTCAATGTGGCGTGCCGCGCGTACATTTGGTTACACGGGAAACGGATGGATCATTATTATTGGAATTATTCAGCCGTGATGGAGTGGGCACTTTAATCAGCACCGATCCGTTTGAACATATCCGTAAAGCTACGATTGATGACGTGGGGGGCTTATTGGAGCTGATTGAACCGCTTGAAGAAGCGGGGATATTGGTGCGTCGCTCGCGGGAAAAATTGGAAATGGAAATCGGCTATTTCACGGTGCAAGAACGCGACGGAATGATTACCGCTTGTGCTGCCTTATATCCTTTTCCAGAAGAAGATATGGCAGAATTGGCGTGTTTGGCAGTGCATGATGCTTATCGCGGCGATCAACGGGGCGATGCGCTGTTAGCTTTTTTAGAACGTGAAGCGCGACAATTGCACATTTCTCGGATTTTTGTATTGACCACTCGCACGGCACACTGGTTTCAAGAGCGCGGTTTTGGAGTTGCAGACATTGATTTATTACCCGTCTCGCGTCGGATGATGTACAACTATCAACGCAAATCTAAAGTATTTGTGAAACAAATATAAAGCAATAAGAATTTTTTCTGAATCAGAGTGTTAGGGCGTGTTATCAATTAGGTTTTAACAGAAAGTAGCGCGTTTAAAAACCTTTAAAGAAGCCCTCAATCCCCTAAAGGGGGCTAAACACAAACAAGTTATTTACTGTTTTAAGTCCCCTTTAGGGGATTTAGGGGCTGGGGTGCAGCTAAAACTTCATTGATGACACGCCTTAGGAAGAGTAAAACTCTGTTTGGAAATTAAGCAGTTAAATCTGTAATTTTTTGATTTTACTGGAAATATGATTACTTAGTGTACCACGTTAACTTATTGTAAACAAAATACTTAGTTTTTCAACTGCGTAATTCCTACAGTTGACACAACTCAGTGAGCTATCACACCGTTACATCGTGTAAGTCAGCTTATCAGACTTCAACATATGGGCAATTAAGCGTTCAATTCTGTCCTTAGTTTTGCCTTGGTCGAAATCATCAAACTGAATACCCACACCTGCAGGTCGCCCATTGGTGGCGTTTTGTGGATTAATCCACACTACTTTGCCAGGTACCATGGATTTTTCACCCATCAAAGTAAACATTAAACTCACAGGCTTGCCTAAATGATAAATATGATAGCGATCTGTGGGATAAAAAACCCCACCGCGCTTTAGAAATGGCATATAAGACGAATACAAAATAGCCTCATCTTTAATTTCTAACATCAGTAAGTTATCACTGCCGATAAACGGTTTTTTCATGTTTATGTTCTCCGCGTCACTTGACTGGCGCGTTGCCACGCAATCGCCAGATTTTCCAAAACCCCTTGGCTTTTTACGTTACCACTCCCTTGCAATAAACTGAAGGCAGCTTGTTGCTGTTCCAAAAGCTTAAATAATTCTGTTAGCGGTATTTGTGCAGCAAGATTTTGAATACTCTCTCGAAAATCTTGATTGACAATCCATTTCACTTGGGCAGTGATCCGAAACCGAATGAAATCCATCGTCCAGCTTTGAATCCATCCTAAAACAGTCTTGGCTTCTAGTTTATCCCATTGCATCGCAATCTGCACAGGATCGGCTTTTTCCTGCAGCAGTTGGGTGAGGCTTTGCCATAATTGTTGGCGTTTAGTGAAACCCTCACCCGTAATTAATGTATGAGCACTGAGCGGAGCGTATTGGGTGAGTTTTAATAATAACTCGACATCGCTGTGTGCAGGCGCGGCAGTTTGTAGCCACTGGCGCATAGCGTCATGGGCGGCGCGGTTAAAATCAATGCGTTGACAGCGGCTACGCACGGTGGCGGGTAATGCCATCGCTTGATGACTGACTAATAAAAATGCAGTTTTTGCGGGCGGCTCTTCGAGTAATTTTAATAAACTGTTGGCGGCATTATTATTCATGGCTTCAGCAGGGTGCAAAATAATCACCTGATAACCTGAATAATTCGCGGTTAAATTGCAGACTTGTAAGAGTTGGCGAATTTGGTCGACTTGAATCATTTTTCCCGTTTCCGCAGGTTGTACATGCAACAAATCGGGGTGATTGCCTGCTTTGCGTAAATGGCAGGGTTTGCAGTGTTCACAAGCAAAGCCTTCTGCGGAGGGATGCTCACATAATAAGTTTGCTGCAAACTGTTCAGCAAAATGTAGTTTTCCCATGCCCGCCCTGCCGCACAGCAGTAGGGCGTGAGGAAGTCGATTTTGTTGCCGCGCAAGCATGAGTTGTTGCCAATGTTCGTATTGCCAAGGATAAAGAGCTTGCATCATAGTAATTAGGTAAAAATCTCGAAGACGCGAAAGTATAAAAGTGTGGGATATTTTAACTGTCTAACTGAGAATTGATAGAATTTTTCTCGTTCCTAGTTGATTGAGAACGATTTATATAAGGGTGCAGCCACGTTCCTGAGATTCCTGTGACGCGAGCAATCCCTCTTGGAGGTAACTTCTCTTTTAATAAACTATCTATTTGCGCCCATGTCTCTTGGCTTATGTATTTCTTTTGGAATTGTTCTACAAAACGGCGACCGCACTCACGACATTTGTAGTTTTGTGTACCTAAACGGGTTTTTCCATATTTTACCACGTGCGTTGCTTTACAATTAGACCAAGTTAGCATCTTCTCTCCTCTATAATCTCCAGTTTTCTGATTTTAATATCACTGTTTCTTTAGGACTGCCTAATTCTATTTGAATATCAAAAAAGACCTGCTAGGTTTTTGAAACCTAGCAGGTCTTTTCGTTTTTAAATCCTCTATACTTTCTATTGAATATCATTTTAAGGGGATTTTCTATGTCATCTCGTTTTTCGTGTACGATTTTATGTTTATTGTTGATGTTGCACGTTCAAAATAGTCACGCTTATGCAGCAGTGGCGTGGCGGTTGGTGGATTCTGTACTCAAAGGGGTGGGAGGTGAACTTGGGGCAATTGCTACGCAGAACTTGCTTGGTAATGGGACGAATCCGCAATTAGTTGAAATACAAAACCAATTGTTACAAGTACAAAAACAACTGAATGAAGCCAAGCAATCAGGTCAATATCCTTCGCCTGAAGTATTTAAACAAACGCAGGATTTTGTAAATCAAGCGCACACTGTTCTTAAGCAATTACAATCGAGTCATCAAAGTTTAGAAGATCGGATTAAATTGGTAGAACAGGAAATTCCTAAATTGAAACAACTCGCTTCTACAGAAGTGCGTCAGGCGATTGATGTGGAAATTCCTAAGCAGTTTAATGTGACTTATGCTTACCGTGCTGCTAATACGGGGGATTTGTTGCCGTTGACGCAAAATGCAGTTTTGCATTCGGGAGACAGTTATAAAATTGCCTTTACACCTGAAAAAGACAGTTATGTGTATATTTTACAGGTGGATAGTCAAAATGTGTTGTGGCGATTATTTCCGATTGACAAGTGGGGTGATGTGATTTTGAATCAAACCAGTCATGTACGGGCAGGCAAAACTTATCTTGCGCCAACCGAGGTGAAGTCTTTTAAGTTGGATCAGCAGACAGGGACGGAGAAGATTTATTTCATTGCTAGCCAACAGCCTGATGCCGCACTGGAAAAGTTACCGAATAAAAGTGCTTTAGCGGAGGCGGGAATGCCTTTATTACTTGCAGGGCGCGGTGTGGCGGGAATTGTGGATGATCCGCAAAAGAAGGTTCAAGCTTTGCAAATGGAGCAGGATGGCAAGGTTTATCATTTAACACAGCAGCAGTTATCGGGGTATTGTGAACGCAAGGGTTGCGTGAATATGTTGAGTTTTGAGCATCGTTAGTTTTAAGGCATAGTTGTCTGAATCAGGATTTTCAGAATTAAAGAAAGTCTATTTTTATGAGTGGGTTAATCCTGCTTAATTCGGATAATCCTGTAAATCCAGATTCAGACATTTCCAAAGCTATTCCATCGTTATAAATTCCACTCTTCGATTTTTTTCTCTGTCTGCTTCATTGTCATTGGAGGCAATGGGCTGGGCTTCTCCAAAGGCTTCTACAATCAGGCGTTGTTCTGGATTGTTGGGCAATTCTAGGGCAAGTAGGAAACTACGCACGGCTTGGGCGCGTCGATAAGATAAGGTGTAATTGTAGCTGTCTTCGCCTTCGCTGCTGGCATGTCCTGCTATTTTGATTTTATTGGTTTTGAGTCCATTTTGCAGGGCTTTGGCGTATTGTTGCAATAAGGCAAAGGAGCTGGGGCGAATGTTGGCTGAATTGTAGTCAAACTGAATGAGTGCGCCGACTTTGGGCGGGTCATCGCTTAATTTGTCGCTGACACCGCGTGCGGCGGGTGTGAAACTGCGGGCTTTCAGTTTGGGTTTGAGGGCGGCTTCAATTTCTTGTTGGGTTTCTGGAAAGGCAAGTTCTGCGGCAAATAAGGACTGTGAGAATAATAAAATATTGCTGAGGAGGATAGGGGTGAACCAACGCATGATTTGCTCCTGAGAGTTTTTCTAAATGTCTGAACCACACAAACATAATAACCCTAAGTAACCTGAGTCCGCGATAAGAAAGAGTAGAAAATTTGGTGGTAGGGTGGAATAGCGTAGCGTATTCCACCAAGAAACGTGATAGCTCTAGGCATGACACAGTTGAATCGATAAGAGCCTCATTGTACGGGCAGAAGCTTGTAAAATCCTCGCCGCTGGAGCGACGAGGTAGGCATTCCAACGCTGGAGCATTGGAACGAGACAATTAAAAGAATAACAGTATCATTGAGTTATGATTGCCTAAAAACTTTTTTTATCCCGAACTCAGGTTAATTATTTTTTGAAGCTTTTTTGTTGAGCTATCGCTAACTTTTGAAGTCTAGCAATCGCACTTCAGACCATCAATCCAATGCCTCACGCAACAACACCGCCAAATGCTTGGGTTGACGCTGCGCAGTTTCCCGAATTTGATGGCGACACGAAAACCCATTACTAATCACCTGTGCTTCAGGCGCGGCTTGCAAAGCAGGCAATAAGGTCTGATTAGCCATGTCTAAACTCAATTTCGCATGTTCTGCTTCAATCCCAAAACTGCCCGCCATCCCACAACAAGACGGCTCAATAATTTCAAATTCAAACTGTGGAATCAGTTTTAAAATTTTACGCATTGAT
>JBDLSS010000043.1:0-4339 GCA_039799345.1 Pseudomonadota bacterium | reverse complement strand
GCCCATGTGTGGTATAGGGGTCTAAAGCAATATCGGTGATAATTCCTAATGCAGGAAAATGCTGTTTCAATGCCCGCACGGTGCGTTGCACTAAACCTTGTGGATTATAGGCTTCTTTAGCATCTAGCGATTTCTTATCCCCCATAATCACAGGAAATAAAGCAATCGCAGGAATATTGAGTTCCATTAATGTCTCAGCTTCTTTCAATAATTGATCGAGACTGTAACGATATTGGTTCGGTAGAGAAGAAATCGCAATCCTTTGTTTTTCGCCTTCCATGACGAACATTGGATAAATTAAATCATCGACTGTGAGCTGATTTTCCCGCATCAAGCGGCGCGAAAATTCATCACGTCGCATCCGTCGCATTCTAATATGAGGATAAGCCGAATTTGCAGCATGGTGTTCAGCTTTTAATTCTTTAGATTTCATAATTATCATTCCAAAATATATATAACAACTTAATAGAAGCGTATTTTATGCAAGATATATGCTATTGAACACCAACTTACCAACAGTGATTAATTAAAAACACGCTGAATAACACTACAAAGGAAAACACTAATATCTAAATATTGATGATTAAATTTGGAAGGATGCAATTAAGCTTTAAATTTCCTGCACATTCCACTACGCTGCATATAGAGTTAACTCCCAAGAGATGACAAATAATAGTCCTGCTGGTTTTTGATGAGACATCCTAAAGATTGGATGCTGTGGTTTTAAACCAATTAATTACTTAATAAGTGCATGATTTAACTGGAAGTTATGCTATAAAAGAAGCCTTTCTCAAAATTTTAGTAAACCCACTGTGTTTTAAAGGTGTGAAAATGGATATTATTTACGTGCGTGATTTGCACATTGATGCTGTGATTGGAATTTATGGTTGGGAACGACAAATTCGACAAAGTATTGTGCTTGATTTGGAAATGGCTACCGATATTCGTAAAGCCGCAGCCACCGATGGAATTGAAGATACGTTAAACTATAAAGCGGTTGCAAAACGCTTGATTGATTTTGTAGGACACAGTGAGTATCAACTGGTGGAAACTTTGGCTGAAAAAATTACGGAAATTATTTTGACAGAATTTCCTGTCACTTGGGTGCGATTACAGTTAAATAAACGTGGTGCTGTGCGCGGTGCACGGGACGTGGGCATTATCATCGAAAGAGGACAAGCGTCTTAAAATGGCAATTATTTATCTCAGCGTGGGTAGCAACGTTGAGCCTGCACGTCACATTAAGGCAGGTTTACAAACTTTACAACAGCATTATGGTGAATTGTGTTTATCTGCGGTTTATGAAAGTCCCGCAGTAGGTTTTGACGGAGATAATTTCTATAATTTGGTGCTCAGTTTTCACAGTGATGAAAAACCCGTGACCGTTGCAGAAAATTTGCGACGCATCGAGGAGAAGCATGGGCGCGTGCGTGGCTCACATCGCTTTGACAGCCGTACTTTAGATTTAGATTTAATTTTGTACGACGACCTGATTTTAAACAGCGCGAAGCTGAATTTGCCCCGTGATGAAATCTTGAAATATGCCTTTGTGCTTGCCCCTTTGGCAGAGCTTGCCCCGGAATTAAAACATCCTGTGACTGCGCAAACTTATCGGGATTTATGGGAAAACTTTGCAAAACCCGAGCAATCCATTTGGAAAATTGCTATCGATCTTGCACCAAAGACTTCACTGCGCTTCCCCTAATTACAGATATTGAATCACGTTATCTATTGGGTGGTGCTCAAGGACTAAGGATTGTCTGAATCAGGATTGGCAGGATTAAACCCTAATTTTGTGAATCCTAATTCAGACAATAAATGGCTAAAATCTTTCACTGTTTATCACTACCTGTCGGAGTTGAAACAAGCCTGAGCAAGCGATAATTATCCATCAGCATCGGATATGCACGCCGATAATTTTTTCTTAATATTATTTAACTAATGCTAACTGCGACCGTAAAACAGTCGAGTTTATTTACCAAGGCACGTAAAAGAATATTGCGTGCTCCCACGATGTCTCTGTTGACCCACTCCCCAAATAACAAGCGTATTCTTTTTGCACCGCCTATTTGTTTAATCTCACCTGTCTCTGGATGTGTCTTACTTGTGTAGGCTTCGCATACCTCTAAAACTGTTTTCCCATGCTCAAAAGCTTTATTTTTTAAAAACTGTTTAAAGCGATAATGAGCAAAAGTAAGCATATTACGAACAGTCTTGCTTTGAAATTTTCTATTTGCTCTACTGACCATTTGAGAAGTCTTAAACGTAGGCAGCAGAATACAATCAAAGTTATTAACTAGGGCGTGTCATCAATTAAGTTTTAACTGTGCCCCAGCCACTGAAGACGTGTAAGATATTGAGTAAGTCTTTGGTAAGCTCTTCCTCGGGGGAACATGTAGACTGGTCGAGAACCACCAAATTCCGCAATGGCTAAAAGCATTAAAAACTAGGGGAAAGTTTTGCGATCGGCCCCGTGTCACGCTATGATGTTAGCTTCCCGTCATTAGTTAGATGTTCCGAATCCGTTGCAATTCAAATTATGGCATCACTTATCAAAATATGTCCCCAATGTGGTCACCCCAATGCCTTGCAAGAAACTGCTTGTGCGGTGTGTACCTATTTCATTGGTTCGGTCTCTCCCACGATGGACAATTCAAGCAGCACCATGCACGCCTCATCCCAACCCACGCCCACAGATAGTAAACGCACTTTTATTGCCAGCACCTTATTCCTAGATATTGTGGGTTATTCAAAACGTAGCGTTGATGATCAATTAACCTGTAAAAGACATTTTAATATGCTCATTAGTAAGGCAATGATGAATATTGCTGAACCTGATCGGGTATTGTTGGATACCGGTGATGGGGCAGCTTTGTGCTTTTTGGAAAACCCTGAAGAAGCCTTAAATGTAGCGGTACGGCTGTTACGGGTTATTCTCGCGTTGAAAAAAACCCAAGCACCGTATTATCAATTATATTTAGGGATTAATTTAGGACCGATTAAAATCATGCAAGATGTTAATTCTCAGCGCAATGTGTTGGGAGATGGAATTAATGTCGCGCAACGCATTGTAAGTTTTGCAAAGCCTAATCAATTATTAGTATCGCGCTCGTTTTATGAATTGGTGGTGTCATTAAATCAAACCCGCAAAGTCTTGTTTAAATATCAAGGGATTCATGTGGACAAGCATGAACGCGAGCATGAGGCTTATGAATTTTTAACCACAAAGCTGTTAGCGCAACAGATTACACGTCCTAAACCCACGGCAACGCCACACGCGCCAAACACAGGCGTAATGAATAATGCAGCGATTTCTGTGCCGATGGTATATTTAGAGGCGGCTTGTGGTTCTCAAATTTACCCTGTTTTAAAGGGTTCAGTGATGGGGCAGGCGCATCCTGAAGGCGGGGCAGATGTTCAAATCAGTGATTTAGAAGGTTGTCAATATATTCATCGTCAACATTGTCGCTTTGAATGTGGCAATAATCAACAGTGGTATATCATCCCAATTGACCAACACAGTCTGGGGCGAGATTTTACCAATCCCACCACCCTGAATGGGCAGGCTCTCAATTTGGGTAAGCCACACCCATTACAACATGGTGATAAATTGGAATTAGCAGGGGTCGTATTTTATGTGCGTGTCTTAAGATAGCGTGATGTAGACTGTCTTTTGACGTACTCCTACCATTTACGCCATTTTTAAATTCGGACTAAGACTTAGTTTTTAAGTTTTAAAGGATAATCAGGCCAACGTTGTTTTAGTTCGACTAAACGCTGCAAGGCATTTTCTTTAGTGGGGTAGCGCGTTCCTAAACCCTGAGTTCTCCAACCGTGTGTTTCATCGGACCATTCGCTGACGGGTGCGCCTGACCCAAACTCTAAACAAATATAAATTCCCGAAATCGTTTTCACCACTTTTGGGGTGGCTCTTTCTACGAGATTAGGAATGACTTCCACTGCTAAGCTCTGCACTTCTTTTTGTTGGCGAATCTGTTCCATTTCAATTTCTGCCAATTTCTTTTTCAAATCATCAATAGCCATTGTCTGCTCCAGAGTAAAATCTCTTAATACTTATATCAGATTATGAATAGCACGCGCAATGCCATAGACAGCTTAGGGCTGTTGATTTTTAGCGGCAAGTTCGGGGCGTTCTAACAGCCCATCAATGCCCGTACTAGGGCGTGTCATCAATTAAGTTTTAACAGAAAGTAGCGCGTTTAAAAACCTTTAAAGAAGCCCCCAACCCCCGATGGCTGAATCATTAACGGTTATTTACTTTAAGAGCAATAGGTTACATACACTTTGCTATTTATCACTGTTTTTCTATTTTCTGTTT
>JBDLSS010000042.1:0-6846 GCA_039799345.1 Pseudomonadota bacterium | reverse complement strand
GGAAACCATTTTCAAAACTCACGGCGATTATATTGCGCGGGGCTTGCAGATGCCTGCCTTAGATCGTGAAAAGAAATGGCATTTTGAACCGAATTTACGCTTAAGTTTGGGAATGCAAATTACGGGCGGCATGGTGCTAGGCAGCGTGCCTGAAACCCCAAGTATTGTACAAAAAATTCTCGTGCCACCTGATTGTGCTGGCGAATTAATTGAATTGGTGCACACGGGCGAATATACGATTGAAACACCTTTGGCGAAAATCAAACTGGCTGATGGCAGTGAACAAATATTGTGCATGTTGCAACGTTGGGCAGTGCGCACGCCGCGTCCGTATACCAGTCGTGATCATTCGATTGCGCCCTTGCTCACAGGACAACGCATTTTAGATACGTTTTTTCCCTTGTTGAAAGGCGGTAAAGCTGCCGTGCCCGGTCCTTTCGGGGCGGGAAAAACCATGTTGCAGCATCAAGTGGCGCGTTGGGCAAATGCGGATATTGTGATTTATGTCGGCTGTGGCGAGCGCGGCAATGAGTTGGTGGATATTTTGGAGTCCTTCCCTAAACTCAAAGACCCGCGCACGGGACGTTCTTTGATGGAGCGCACTTTATTAATTGCCAATACTTCAAATATGCCTGTGGTGGCGCGTGAAGCCTCGATTTATGTGGGCGTGAGCATTGCGGAATATTATCGTGATCAGGGTTATGATGTGGTGATGGTCGCAGATTCCACCAGTCGCTGGGCCGAGGCGTTGCGTGAAGTGGCGGGGCGTTTAGGGCAAATGCCTGTGGAAGAAGGTTATCCTGCGTATTTGGCTTCGCGGCTGGCGGCGTTTTATGAGCGTTCGGGTCGGGTCACGACTTTGGGCGGGGATAAAGCTTCCATCACGTTGATTGGCGCGGTGTCGCCACCGGGGGGAGATTTTTCTGAACCCGTCACCAGTCACACCAAGGAAATTGTGCAAACTTTTTGGGCTTTATCGAAAGAGCTGGCGGATGCGCGGCATTATCCTTCGATTGATTGGAATGAAAGTTTTTCGGGTTATGTGAATATTGCGCAGCAATGGTGGGCGGAAAATGTCGATGGACATTGGTTGGAATATCGTAATGAAGCCTTGGGTTTGCTGGCTCATGCGGATGAACTTTCCAGAATTGTGAATTTAGTCGGGGCTGAAGCCTTGTCGCCATCGCAGCGTTGGGTGTTGACGGGCGCAACTTTGATTCGGGAAGGGGTGTTGCAACAAAATGCGGTGGATGAAATCGATAGTTTTTGTTCGCCTGAAAAGCAGATGCACTTATTGAGTTTGATGCTGCTGATTTATCACCAAGGCATTGATTTATTAGCCTTAGGTGTGCCTGTGCAACAATTACAATCTTTGTCGATTTTGGCGCAGGCGCGACGCTTGAAATCTGTGTTGGGTAATACGGAGTTGGAAAAGTTTCAGGCTATACAGCAAAGTGTGCGTGATACTTTCAATAAAATTCGGATTGAATACGGTTATGAAAAGACTGTGGTTAAGTAATTGGTAGTGCTAAAAAATTTAGGATTCTCTGAATCAGGATTGACAGGATTAAACCCTAATTCTATCAATCTTGATTTAGACAATAAACGGCTAAAATCCTTGGCTGTTTATCACTGCTCTTAATTTTATCTGCATTAGCCTAGCGCACACACGCATCCGCCTCTTTTCCTAAAACAAAATCACTGTTAAGCTCGCTGCTCATTTAAGAGCGAGTCTTTTTCGATTATGAAATTTCGTGAACATCTGGTAAAAGCCTTGCTGTATGGCTTGGCACGTTTGTCTTTACAACGTATTCATAAAATTGCAGACATTTTGGCGAACATAATGCTGCGCTTGCGTAAAAGTCGCACCACGCGCACCATTCGCACTAATATTAAATTATGTTTCCCCGAATTATCCCCCGAGCAACAAGAGCAATTAAGTCGTGATTGCGTGCAACAAAGTAGCCGTTGTTTCGCTGAATTAAGCGCGTTGTGGTTGTGGTCTCCCGAACGAATTATGCAATTGGTTAAGCAAGTTTCAGGCTTAGAACATTTGGATACGGCAAGAGCACGCGGCAAGGGCATAATTTTGCTCACCCCACATTTGGGCGCGTGGGAAATGGCGGGATTATTTGCATCTTCGCACCACAAAATCACCAGTTTATATCGCCCGCCCAAAATGCAAGGTTTAGAAAGTCTCGTAAAATCAGGGCGTGAAAGTATGGGCGCATGTCTAGTACCGACGGATTCCTCAGGGATTAAAGCCTTATTTCAAGCCTTGCGCCGTGGCGAAATTGCAGGAATTTTGCCAGACCATGAACCCAGTCGTGGTACAGGCGTATTTGCTGCTTTCTTTGGGATTCAAGCGTATAGCATGATTTTAGTGTCCCGTTTGGCGCAAAAAACTGGAGCAACTGTGATTTTTACCTTTGCGGAACGTTTGCCTGATGCTCAAGGTTTTCATTTACATTTTTTGCCTGCAGTTCCAGAAGTGGGCAACGCCGATTTAAGTGTGGCGGTAGCGGCATTAAATGCAGGGGTTGAGCGTTGCGTGCGTATGTGTCCGAGTCAATATCAATGGGGCTATAAGCGTTTTAAATCCCGCCCTGAAGGAGATGAACGGTTTTATCTATAGAAAACAAAATGCTAAACCTGAGTTATTTAGGACGTGTCATCAATTAAGTTTTAACTGCGCCCCACCCCCTGAAGAGGGTTAAACCTTAAAACCAGCCCCTAAATCCCCTAAAGGGGACTTAAAATATTAAACATTAAATAATTTGTTTGTGTTTAGCCACCTTTAGCAATCCGTAGGTTGGGTTGGCGCAAGTCAACCCAACGAAAACAAAGAATGTGATGCTGGAAAGTATTCGGATTTGTGTTGGGTTGCCGTTGGCAACCCAACCTGCGTGGCTGCGTAATTCGGGTAATTCTGATTCAGAAAATCCTGAGTTCTTTAGCATTACCAAAAAATTATGGTTTCAATTGCGTAACATCTAAAGATAAAATTTTATCGATAATTTTAAAAGATTATAACAGGCAAGGAACTGTTTTCACTATGAATTTTCTACCTATTTTTTTAAAATTGCAGCATCAACCTTGCCTCGTTGTCGGAGGAGGAAATACTGCAACCCGTAAAGTGGAATTATTATTACGTGTTCAAGCAAAAGTTATTGTCATTGCCCCACAAGTTAGTGAAAAAATTAAAATTTGGGTAGCAGAAAATAAGTTGGTACATCATGCGCGTGAGTTTGTGCCCACTGATTTACAAACTTGTCGTTTAGTCATCGCAGCAACCAATAATAAATTGGTCAATCAGCAAGTTGCAACGTTAGGGCATATGCAAAATTTATTTGTGAATGTGATTGATCAGCCCAAACTAGGTAGTTTTATTGTCCCTTCAATTATCGACCGTCATCCTGTACAAGTCGCGATTTCTACAGGCGGAGCATCACCCATTCTCGCGCGTTTATTACGGGCGCGTTTGGAAACGGTCATCCCTTCTGCTTTTGGACAATTAGCCGAGTTTGTAGAAAATTTTCGCGAAAGTGTCAAAGCACGCTTCCCTGAATTACGGCAACGGCGACGTTTTTGGGAATCCGTGTTGCAAGGTTCAATTTCAGAAATGTTATTGTCTGGGCACACCAAAGAAGCACGGACGGCTTTAGAACAGCGTTTGGAGAATCCTGACGAAGATCGCAAAACCACTTATGGTGAAGTTTATTTGGTCGGTGGCGGCCCAGGTGATCCTGATTTATTAACATTTCGTGCTTTGCGTTTAATGCAGCAAGCTGATGTGGTGGTTTACGACCGCTTAATTTCTCCCGCTGTCTTGGCTTTAACCCGCCGCGAAGCAGAAAGGGTTTATGTTGGTAAAGAGCCCAATCATCATACTTTACCCCAACAAGATATTAATAAGTTGCTAATTATTTTCGCAAAACAAGGTAAGCGGGTGTTGCGCCTCAAAGGGGGTGATCCGTTCATGTTTGGGCGCGGTGGGGAAGAAATTGAAACGTTGATGGAAGAAGGTATTCCGTTTCAAGTAGTGCCTGGGATTACAGCGGCTTTGGGAGCAGGTGCGTATGCAGGAATTCCACTCACACATCGCGATTATGCGCAGTCTTGTATTTTTGTCACAGGACATTTAAAAGATAATACGATGAATCTCAATTGGCAGGTTTTGGCGCAACAGCAACAAACTATCGTGGTTTATATGGGATTGCGCGGGGTAGAAATTTTGTGTCGTGAATTAATCGCGCATGGTTTACCACCGACACATCCTGCTGCTTTGGTACAACAGGCAACCACGCGCCAGCAAAAAGTGCTCATTGCAACCTTGGAAAGCTTACCCACCATGGTTAGCAATGCGCAAATTACTTTGCCCAGTTTAATTATTGTGGGAGAAGTGGTAAAACTGCATGAAAAATTAGCATGGTTTGATGCTTCGACAGTGGAAACTTTTCCCAATTTGCCTGAAGAAGATATTAGTCATGGCTGAGTTGTAAAAGCATTAGACGTAAAAAAACCCACCTTTTGAAGGGTGGGCTTTTCAGCTCTCTTAAGATTTTAAGAGAGCTTACTAACCAAACAAACTATTATTTACAGTTGCTGGGTAAGTATTTAGCAGGAACGGTAGTACCCGTGACGCAACCCCAAGTCTTGGTAGAGGTATCATAGGTTAATACTAACGCACCCGTAATGTCGCTATCGATGAACTTAGCAGAATAAGCATAAGAACCAGATAATTCGATACCCGTGGTGTACTTACCGCTGGTCTTGCCGCCTAAGCTAGCAACGGTTGGGAAGCCAGTACCACCTTTAGAACCGTACCATTCTTCAGCAGGCGTTTTCAGACCTGCTAATAAACCCAAACCTTCAACCACTTTTGCACGTTTGATGTAGTCGCTGTAAGCAGGAATTGCCACTGCTGCTAAAATACCAATAATCGCAACCACGATCATTAATTCGATTAAGGTAAAACCTTTTTGCATTTTCATTTTATATAGCTCCTAACACAGAGGTTTTGAAGTAGTCGTTGCCGCCAAAAATTTTGTACAACAGAATTGAAATAACTAAGCAACCACCACTGAATTTTTCCCGATCTTAAACGTGTTGTGTTTGTTTAAGTCTTGCTAAAGATAAAGCAATAACTACGCCATTTTATTAATAATATTAAAAATCAACAAGTTGATATTTTTTGATTTGCTGAATAAAGATGTTAATACCTTGCTTTGATTTGAACGAGCTTACTTAATTCATTTAATATATTGATTTTAAATAGATTTTATATTTGTTAATTTCGTGATGTGTAGTTGTTGAAATAAACTAGCTACTTTAATCATTATAATTCAATAAGTTATTAATTTATTTTGGTTTATAATTCAAAAGTACTTGTTGAAATAAGACACTTCAATTTATATTGTTTTTAAAAGTGACTCATATAATTGGTAACTTTTCAATCAATAAAACCTTACACGAGTTATAATATCCTCCTTGCAGAAAAACTCATGGACACCGCTATGAATACAAATGTTGATCCGCGCGAATTAGAGAAATTTGCCGTCTTGGCTGCCCGTTGGTGGGATCAAGACAGTGAATTTAAACCTTTACACGATATTAATCCTTTACGTTTGAAATATATTGAATCCCGCGCTCAAGGTTTAGCAGGGAAGAAAATTTTAGATGTGGGTTGTGGCGGCGGCATTTTAAGCGAGAGCATGGCACGGAGTGGGGCAAGCGTCACGGGCATTGACATGAGCAGTGAACCTTTAAATGTGGCAAAACTGCATTTATATGAATCAGGTTTGCAAATTGATTATCAACAAATCACCGCTGAAGCCCTTGCCGACAGTATACCTGCCAATTTTGATATCATTACTTGTATGGAAATGTTGGAACATGTACCCAATCCTGCTTCTGTCATTCAAGCGTGCCAACGTTTAGTAAAGCCTACTGGACATGTATTTTTTTCAACATTGAACCGTAATTTAAAAGCCTATTTATTAGCGGTGGTTGGAGCTGAATATCTATTACAATTATTGCCAAAAGGCACGCATGATTACGCAAAATTTATCCGTCCCGCAGAATTGGCGGCATGGGCAGAACAGGCAGATTTAACCATCAAAAATTTCACAGGGATGGGATATAATCCCCTCACGAAACATTATTATTTAAATAATAATGTTTCCGTTAATTATCTCGTACACACTCAATCCAACGCCGTAACTTAATCATGAACTCGCTCTCTTATTGTGAAGAAAAAGCGGTGCACGAAGGTTCTAGCCTTTACTACAGCATTCGTGTTCTGCCCAGTGCAAAGCGCAATGCTATCGTTGCACTCCATGCATTTTGGCGTGAGCTGCAAGAAATCAGCTATGAATGTCACGATCCGCAAGTGGCACGCGCCAAACTGCAATGGTGGCAAAGCGAAATCGCAGAACTTTTTGCAGGGAATGCACGACATCCTGTTTGTATCGAACTGAGCAAGGCGATTGACAGCTATGCGTTAGAGCCGCGCCACTTTGAACAAATCCTGCACGGTATTGATCACAATTTAGATCAAGGTGAGTATGCAAACTTTGCAGAATTAGAAGCTTTCTGTGATCTGACGGGGGGCAAGCTCAGCCAATTATGCACGCAAGTGATGGGTTATAAAGATGTGAATAGTTTAAGTTATGCAAATACGCTGGGTATTGCCATGCAATTACTGGGCATTTTGCGTAATGTGCGGCGGGACGCGTTGGTTGGACGAATTTATTTGCCACAGGGTGAATTAAAACAATTTCAAATTAGTCCACAAGATTTTTACGAAGCCCATTTTAACGAAAAAATTCAGGCAATTTTTGCCTA
>JBDLSS010000041.1:0-3337 GCA_039799345.1 Pseudomonadota bacterium | reverse complement strand
CAAACTATCGGCAAGACCGCGCGTGGTTGCCATGTCATATAAGTCTGCAACTTCAACGCTGGGATTGTAATGCGCAATCGCTTCAAGAATCGTCATTCGCGCAAAGGGCTTGCCAAAATCGTAAACATCGCCTTGATACGGTACATCAGTCGTTCCCAGCACCATTTCTGCCAATTCGCGGAACATTTCTTCCGTCAAGTTCATCAAATCGCGATAATCCGCATAACCCATGTAAAATTCTAACATGGTGAATTCGGGATTATGGCGCGTAGATAAACCTTCGTTACGGAAATTGCGATTGATTTCAAACACCCGCTCGAAACCGCCGACCACTAAACGCTTCAAATACAATTCGGGCGCGATACGCAAGAATAAGGGCATATCCAGCGCATTGTGATGAGTTTTGAACGGACGCGCACTTGCGCCGCCAGGAATGACGTGCATCATGGGAGTTTCGACTTCCATGAATTGGCGTTCATTCAGGAATTGGCGAATGTAATTGATGACGTTAGAACGGGCTTTAAAAGTTTGACGGGTTTCTTGATTCATAATCAAATCAAGATAACGTTGCCGATAACAAGTTTCTTGGTCAGTCAAGCCGTGGAATTTTTCAGGCAAGGGGCGCAAGGCTTTGGTCAGTAAACGCACCGCCGTCGCTTTCACCGAAAGTTCGCCCGTTTTGGTTTTGAAAACCGAGCCTTCAACGCCGATAATGTCGCCAATATCCCAAGTTTTGAAGCTTTCATACATTTCTTCAGGCAAATCTTCACGTTTCAAATAAACCTGTATTTTCCCCGACATATCTTGAATGTGCACGAAAGCCGCTTTTCCCATAATGCGCCGTGTCATCATCCGCCCCGCCAATTTTGCACGGATATTGCGAATTTCGAGGGTTTCATTGTCTTGGTGGCTGTATTCTTTATGCAAGGTTTCAGCAAGGCAATTGCGGCGGAAATTGTTGGGGAAGGCATTGCCTTTTTCACGCAATTCTGTAAGTTTTGCTTTGCGCTGGGCAACTTGTTCGTTTTCGTCTACGAGGGGTAAAGATTCGTTATCTGGAGTGTGAGTCATTGTGTGCCTTGAAGGGTGGTACATCGTTATTTAAATGAAGTGAGAACTGTGTTTCTACAGCCCTTATTTTAAATTTCGACGATGGTTTACAGCGTGCGCTGTGTTTGAGCAGGAAGTTTAAAATGAGAGCAGTAGCTAATAATTATGACAGCATTTCATTTTAAATTGATTAATTTTAAACATCAAATTTAGTACTGCTACCTTGCTCAATCGAGCATGTATTACGAACAGAGCGCACTTATTTCAACCGCAGTTTATTTTCTACGTGCATTAAAATCATTTGTGTTATTTTATGACACAGCTCTTGAAAATTATATTGTTCACTGATGATTTACAACCTTTGAGATTGGTTTATGAAAATATCCCCCTTATTCTTATCTTTATGTCTTGCCAGTACCCCATTTTCAACGCGTCTAGTTTGGGCTGAACCTGTGGAAAGTGAGGCACAAACGGCTTTATTTATCACGGTTGTTGCAGGCGTAAAAGTTCAGGCAGAACCCTCAGTTAATGCAAAAGAAATTGCTCGGCTTTCAATAGGTAGTGTACTGAATAAACTTGCAAAAAGTTCACAAACCTCATTATTGGGGCAAGAACGTGATTATTGGTACCAAGTCAGTCTTGCTGATGGAAAACAGGGCTGGGTGTTTGGCAGTTTTATGGTGGCGGTGGATCGCTCTCACTTAGTTGAGAAATATATCGAAATTGCAGATACTCAATTAAAAGTTGATCCACCCGTTTTTAAAGATTTGGTTGATGTGGTGAATTTTCTGGATCACGTAACTCGTAGTTTGCCCGCTTCAGAAAAATTGGGTGAATTAAAATTACTCAAATTGTTGGCGGTGGAGCGTTCCTTGACGGTGATCACGCCTGAACAAGAGAAAGTTTCACCTTATAAAGAATGGTTTACAGCTCAAGCCCCGATTTTATTGCGGAATGAAATGATGAGCGGCTGGATGGTGAACTCTGCGGTTTTCTGGAAGTTATCCAATGAATATGTGGAAACTCCCTTGGGAGACAAAGTTGCGTGGGTGGCGGCAAACTCTGGGTTGGGAGGAGAGTGTGAGTTCGATTTATCCTGTCATTTGGCACGGGTAAATCGGACGTTGGGGAAATATCTCGAAATTTATCCCAATGGCTCACAATTGGAATCAGCTTTAATTCAGTGCATGGATGAGGTTAAAAATTTACAAGTATTGTCGAAAGAGCAAAGTGCTCCTGCTAATGCGCAAGATAAAGCCGCTTTTTCTAAAGAAATCGCGCTGTTAAAACAATCGCTCAGCAAGGTCGAACACCCCATGAAAGAGCGTTTATTCTCGCAGTTGGAAAAAATTGCTTATTGATTTTAATCAGAAATGTAGCGCGTATAAACATCGCGTCATACATCTTGCGGTTTAAGGCAGTGATAAATAGCTAAAGATTTTAGCTGTTCATTGTCTGAATCAGAATTAAGCAAGATAAGGGTTTAATCCTGCTTAATTCTGGTAATTCTGAGTTCTTTAGCACTACCCAAATAGGTATCTATTTTTAAAGTTGTTACATATCTTAAACTATAAACTACTTTTAAAACAGTATATTACACTAAAAACGTACCCACACGTTGCATAAAGTCCCCAAAGCTTTCGCCTTTGGCACGTTCTGCCACATATTGCGTAAACAGCTTATCCAAAGTTTCCAAAATCTGGGCTTCATTTTGCGATTCAGCATACAAACGATTTAAGCGTTGACCTGATTGGTCGCCCGCAAAATACAAATTGTATTCGCCCATCGCCTTGCCAATCATCCCGATTTCAGCCAAATACGGACGTGCGCAACCATTGGGGCAACCCGTCATCCGAATGTATAAATCTTGTTCGAGCAAGCCATGTTTTGCCAGTAAAGGTTCAACTTTGCTGATCAACGAAGGCAAATAACGTTGCGCCTCCGCCATCGCTAAAGGACAAGTATTCAACGCCACACACGCCAAAGCATCGAGGCGAATCTTGCTGAGTTCGCGCTGTGCAATCCCATGCTTTTCCAAAATCGCTTGCACGGCAGGCTTATTTTCAGTCGTGATATACGTCAACATCACGTTTTGATTGCCCGTAAAACGCACGCCTGCCAAATTTTGTGCGGTAATATCAAAAATGGCTTGTTCAATCGCATAGCCTTCCGTGTCGATAACGCGCCCATTTTCCACAAAAGCGGTGAAATAATGCAGCCCGTTGACATCTTGTTGCCAGCCGTAAATATCGCCCCGTTGGGTAAATTCAAAAGGCTTGGCAAGGGC
>JBDLSS010000040.1:0-7195 GCA_039799345.1 Pseudomonadota bacterium | reverse complement strand
ATTTCCCAAACGATCAGCGAAAATAATGGCTTTCATGACGACACAGCTTTAATTGAAGTAAGAGCTAAAATGAGCATGCAAAGCATAATACCTTACATGCTATTCCATCGCGTCAAAAAAGTCCGTGTTTTGTGGCGTTTATGGGGTAAACGGCATAAACCCAATGGGGGCTGCCATGCGATTGACGTTATAACCCATTCCACCCACATGGGCATTTAGCAAGCCCATTTGTGAACTCATGCGTGCCATATCAGTGCTCATTTGTCCCATACTGAACTTCATCATTGCCATATTTTCACCCATGCCGCCCATGTCGCCCCGCATTTTGGTGACTTGTTCACTCATCACATAAACATGATTGCTCATTTCAGGCATCACGCTGATGAAATCTCGCATCTTATCCACCGCATGCTGCATGCCTTCGACATTTTGGGCGACGGTCAAAAAGTTTTTACTCATGCCCTGCATGTAACCGCTCATATCCGTCATGTGGCGGGTGATACTTTTCATGTCGCTGGTCAAAGTCGAGATTAAATAAAACATTGCACTGCATAACAACACCATACCCAATAAAGTAAAACGAATAATCTGGGTGGTGCGCCGACCAATCCGAATGCTTAAATCTTCGCGGTATTTCATCGCATGATGAAATTCACGCATGGTATTTTCCACAATTTCTGCAATTTCTCTGGGTGTAGCTTCTGCCATAATTTCCACCTCCTATGATACAGTCACAAAGTCACGCACCTTAATTTCCGTTAATACGCCGAAACCTTCTTGTTTTAGCACGTCTTTAATTTTGAGGATAATCTCTTCTAATGAAACATGAACGCTGTATATTTTAAGAATACTCTTTGGAAGACCTGTCAGTATATTAGCGTATATCAATACGTTTTGTTGGCACTTTACTCGATTTAGTGGTGATTACACTCAGCCTTTGAAAGTGGTGGTTTAAAGCTATAAACCCATAACATAAACTGATATACCTTGATTCTGATTAATGAGAAAATGAACCAGTTTTCACGAATTTAAAGGCTTATCTGATGAAATACTTACTCATTCTTAGCAGCTTATTATTGGGATTTGCAGCCCCGAGTTTTGCTGAAACACCCGCCAGCTTTGAACTTGCCCAAAGTGTGGTTAAAATTCCTTTGGCGCAAGGCGTATCTTTCAAAGATGCCGCTGAATCTTTGACCCTGAAAGCCAATAGTTTGAATTTGAAATTAGTGGCACATCAACCGATGTCGGAAGAACTCAAAGCTCAAGGCGTAAAAGATGCGCGACACATTGAAATCTTTCAATTTTGTGATGTCAAAACCGCAAAAGCTTTAGTGGATCATGAAATTTTATTCGCCGCGTATTTGCCTTGTCGCATTGCCTTACTCGAAGACAAACAAGGCAAAGGCTGGCTGCTGATGTTAAACCTCGACATGTTGCTCAAAGCGACGAGCTTGCCGCCCGATTTACACGCTCAAGCCCTGAAAGTGCGTGATGCTTTGCAGCAAATCATAGAAGCAGGGGCGAAAGGAGAGTTATAATAGTCTCATATTATTGCGCCCCTAAATCCCCTAAAGGGGACTTTAAAAACCTCCCCCTTTTTTTAAAGGGGGTGAAAAAATCATTAGCTCTTTAGCACTACTAAATTTTTAATGTTTAGAAAACGTAGGGTGTATAAGCGTAGCGTCATACACCTTGCGATTTGAACAGCTGTGCAATCATGAAGAAGGTGTATGGCGGCTGCGCCTTATACACCCTACACCAGAAACAGTTTTCCAACGCGGGGGCGCAATTCGCCACCCGTTTAAACCCACCTCCACTATATATAAGCTGACGTGTTTCCTACCCAATCTTCTAGTCATATCCCTGTTTTACTCAATGAAGTCCTCGACGCACTGAACATTCACGCGGAAGGCACTTATTTAGATTGCACTTTTGGACGCGGCGGACACAGTCGCGCAATTTTGCAGCAACTTGGTGAAAATGGCAGATTATTCGCCCTAGACCAAGACCCCGACGCAGTTGCAGAAGGCGCAATTCTCGCCGCCAGTGATCCGCGTTTTCAAATCATTCATTGTCCTTTTGACCAACTTGCCAAAGTGCTGAGCGAGTACAAATTAACTCGCAGTGTTGACGGCATCTTATTGGATTTAGGCGTATCTTCACCGCAATTAGACAATGCAGAGCGTGGCTTCAGTTTTATGCGTGATGGTGAACTCGACATGCGTATGAATCCTAGCGAAGGTCAAAGCGTTGCTGAATGGTTACAATTTGCCAAAGTCGAAGACATCGCCCAAGTGATTAAAAATTATGGCGAAGAACGTCATGCCAAACGTTTAGCAAAAGCAATTGTGACGGCGCGTGAACTAGAGCCATTCACCCACACTCGCCAACTGGCGGAAATTGTCGCCGCCGCCCACCCACAATGGGAAGAAGGCAGACATCCCGCCACCCGTACTTTTCAAGCCTTTCGTATTTTCATCAATCGGGAATTGGAACAATTAGCCGAAGTCTTGCCACAAACTTTGGATTTGCTCGCGCCCGAAGGACGTTTAGCGGTGATTAGTTTCCATTCATTAGAAGACCGCATCGTGAAACGTTTTATTCGTGACGAAGTACGCGGCGATAATTATCCCCCAAATTTTCCCGTAACCGTGGACATGTTAAACCCGCAACTGCGCCAAATTGGCAAAGCGGTGTTTCCCAGTGATGAAGAAGTCTCACGCAATCCGCGTTCGCGCAGTGCGGTGTTACGGGTGGCGGAGCGGCTCGCCTAAATGCAGTGGCTTTGGAAATCATTGAGTATAGGGCTATTATTTGCTCTATTTTTCTCCGCGCTGAATTTACTGGAAGTGCGTCACCAAATTCGCCAACAATTCATTGAATTGCAAACTCTGCAACAGCAACGCGATGCGATGAATATCGAATGGGGGCAATTGCAATTAGAGCAGAGCACTTGGGTGCAACATCAACGCCTTGAAAGCACCGCGCAAGGTCGCCTTAACATGCACTATCCCAATTATGGGGAAATGCAGATTCTGAAGCCGTGAAAAAATCCTCTTTACGCCATTTATCTTGGCGCGCCCGACATCCTCGCAATCCGCATTCCCTGCCCCAAAAATTGGATATTTTATGGGCGCGGCGGCATTGGATGCTGGCGTGCTTAGTCTTGATTATTGCGGTGATTGTGGCGCGGGCGGTGTATTTGCAAGTGATGTATGCCGATTTCTTGCAAGGGCAAGGCTTGGCGCGACATTTACGCACTGTGCCCGTGATGGCGCATCGCGGCATGTTGTTAGATCGGCATGGCGAAACTTTGGCAGCGAGCACGCCTGTGGATTCCTTGTGGGTGAATCCTGTGCAATTTGCGAATTCACGTCCACGCTGGGGCGAATTGGCGCAATTATTGGGCATGACGCTTGCCGAGATTGAAAGTGCATTGCAAGGCAGAATGCAGCGGGAATTTGTGTATATCAAACGCCATTTGCCACCCCATTTAGCCAAGGAAATTAAAGCCTTAAATCTGGATGGCGTATTTTTACAGCGCGAATATCGACGTTATTATCCCGCAGGCGAGGCGGCGGCGCATGTGGTGGGTTTCACCAATGTCGACGACCAAGGGATTGAAGGCTTAGAGCTGGCATTAGAACCGTATTTGGCGGGAAAGTCGGGTGCTAAACAAGTGATTCAAGACCGCAACGGGCAAATTATCACCGAAGTCGGCAGTGTGAAAATGGCGCAAGTCGGCGAAGATGTGCGCCTCAGCATTGACCAGCATTTGCAATATATCGCGCATCGTGAATTAAAAGCGGCGGTTCAGCAAGCCCAAGCTAAGGCAGGAACGGCGGTGTTGCTCGATGTGCACACGGGCGAGGTGTTGGCAATGGTCAATCAGCCTGGATATAACCCGAATAATAAAGAAGAGCGGCTGCCTGAACGTTATCGCAATCGCGCAGTCACCGACGTGTTTGAACCGGGTTCAACTTTGAAGCCGTTTACCATTGCGGCGGCTTTGGAAAGCAAGCAATACCATGTAAAAAGCACGGTGGATACTTCGCCCGGTACGTTGAACCTAGGCAAATATCAGATTCGTGACAGCCGCAATTATGGCGTGATTGATTTAACCACGATTTTGCAAAAGTCGAGCAATGTCGGGGCGAGTAAAATTGCCTTGTCGTTGAAACCTGAATTGTTGTGGAATATGTTGACGAAAGTCGGTTTCGGGGCGATTACGGGCTGTGGTTTTCCGGGCGAAGCTGATGGCAGATTGCCGCATTTTTTGGATTGGCACACCGCAGAACATGCGACTTTATCTTTCGGCTATGGTTTGAATGTGACCGCTTTGCAATTGGCGCGGGCTTATGCGATTTTTGGCAATGAAGGGCGTTTGCCGCCCGTGCGTTTTACTTTGCCGAGTGCCAGTGAAACTTTTGCGCGAACTTTGGGCACGCAGGTGATTCAGCCACAAACTGCCCAGCAAATTTTGAGCATGTTGGAAACCGTGGTGCAAAGTGGCGGCACGGGCACGAAAGCGATGTTAGAAGGTTTTAATGTCGCGGGGAAAACGGGCACGGTGCGTAAAAATAGCGGCGGGGTGTATAACGAAAATGAATATTTTGCTCTGTTTGCGGGGATTGCGCCTGCCTCACAACCGCGTCTAGTATTGGTGGTCATTATCGAAGAGCCAAACATCGGGGCATATTATGGTGGTGAAGTTGCCGCGCCCGTGTTTGCCAAGATTATGCAGGAGTCTTTGCGTTTGTTGAATGTGCCGCCTGACGCGCCGTTTTAGGGCAGCTCGTCAGAATCGGGATTTGCAGGATTGAATACGATTTGGTGGTGCTTTAAGGTATTAGGAGTGCTGTCGATTCAGTAGATATAATTGTTACATTTTTCGCTTTCCTTCGCAGGGTAAATCTCTGTATGATTGTTAAAGTTAATGCTATTTACCCATAGCATTAATAAAAAACTTATCCCACAAGGAGTCGTTGCGATGGATGTCATATCATTCTCTCCATTTTTATTGAAAGACAAAAAAGATAAATCCTTACGTAAACACATTAAATTGTTCGGTAAATTACTGGGCAAGGTCTTATTAGCGCGTGCTGATGGGCAAGTTTACGCCGCCGTCGAAACTTTGCGCAAAGGCTATATTAGCTTGCACGAAGAAGACAATCCCATCAAACGCAAGCAATTGGAACGCCTGATTGAAACCTTGCCGCCCGATATTCTCACCGATGTGATTCGTGCGTTTAATATTTATTTCAGCCTAAGCAATATTGCAGGCGAATTATTTCAACATCGCCAACGCCGTTTACAAGTGCACCAAGGCGGGCAATTATGGGACGGCTCGTTTGACAAAACCCTGCGTGAATTAATCGACCAAGGTTTAACCGCCGAACAAGTACAAGCTTTATTAAATCAATTGGGTTATATGCCCGTGTTCACTGCCCATCCTACCGAAGCGCGGCGGCGTGCGGTGATGGTGGCATTGCGGCGCATCTTCGTGACCGCAGAACGTCTGAACGATAAAGCGCGGCTCAGTGCAGTGGAATGGCAAGAATTGCTCGATGAGTTAGAAGCAGAAATTCACGTGCTGTGGAAAACTGATGAAGTGCGCGTGCAAAAAAT
The DNA here is from genome assembly GCA_039799345.1 of Pseudomonadota bacterium. GTDB lineage: Bacteria > Pseudomonadota > Gammaproteobacteria > Beggiatoales > Beggiatoaceae > JAQTYU01. Next base: position 1,567 of record JBDLSS010000040.1, on the reverse strand, counting down.
GGAAGTGATTGATGAAATTTCCAACGGGCTGCACTATTTCCAAGAAGGCTTATTTCAAGCAATTCCACAAGCGTATCGCGCCGTAGAACGCACCATTCGCCGCGTTTATGGCGCGCAACGCATTCAAATCAAAGTCCCAAGTTTCCTGCGTTTCGGTTCATGGATTGGCGGGGATCGCGATGGTAATCCCTTTGTGACCGCACAAGTCACGGTCAAAGCCTTGCGTTTACAGGCTTTAGAAGCTCTGCGTGAATATGAACGCAATTTAAATAATCTCAGCGAAATTTTGACCCATTCCAGCCACTTAAGCGAACCTTCCAGCGCGTTTTTAGCCAGCCTTGAACGTGATTTAACGCTGTGTGTTCAAAATAATGCTGACACCTTTCCGCGTTACGAATTTGAACCCTATCGCCGCAAATTGCTGATCATGCGTTATCGGATTCTCAATAATTTTGCGGTATTTGAAGCGCGACTACACGGCACGCTGTCGGGCATGGTGATTGCGGATAAACAGCGCGTCGCCTATCCCAGCGTGAATTTATTTTTAGAAGATTTGTATCTGGTTCGCGATTCATTGTTTAGCCACGGCGACCGCCAAGTTGCCGATGGTTTGTTAAAAGATTTAATTCGTTTGGTGGAAACGCTGGGCTTCCATTTGATGCAATTAGATATTCGTCAAGAATCAACCCAACACAGCAATACCGTGGCAGAGCTGTTGAATTTACGCGGCGTGAATTACGAAAAAATTACAGAAGAACAACGTATTAGCTACCTTGCTGCACAATTAACCGAGCCGCAAGCGTTTCGTTATGACCCCGCCTTGTTGGGTGAAATGAGCCGTGAAATCATGGCAGTGTTTCAAGTGATGCACGACATGCGGATTGAAGTCGGTGAGCAAGCCTTTGGCAGCTATGTGATTTCGATGACCCACAGTGCAAGTCATGTGCTGGAAGTGTTGTGGTTGGCGCAACAATGCAATTTAGTTGGGAAAACTGAGGCGGGATATTTCTGTCATGTTTCCGTGTCGCCGCTGTTTGAAACCATTGAAGACTTGCAACACATTGAAAAAGTGCTGGGGCAATTATTAGATTTACCGATTTATCGGGAATTGTTGCAAGCGGGTGAAAATACGCAAGAAGTGATGCTGGGCTATTCTGATTCGTGTAAAGACGGCGGAATTTTATCTTCTTCATGGTTATTGTACGAAGCACAAACCAAAATCAGCGCGTTGACCGAATCACGCGGGGTGAAATCGCGCTTATTCCACGGGCGCGGCGGTACGGTTGGACGCGGCGGCGGTCCTACTTATGACGCAATCGTGTCGCAACCTGCGGGCACAGTGCGCGGACAAATTAAGTTCACCGAGCAGGGCGAAGTCTTAGCCTATAAATACAGTAACCCTGAAACCGCGATGTATGAGTTGACTGTGGGCGCGGCGGGTTTGTTGAAAGCGAGCAGTACGCTATTTTTACGGTCGGTGGACACACAACAAGTTGAAATCATGCAAAGTTTGGCGCAAAGCGGCGAAGTGCAATATCGCAAACTCACCGATCATACGGAAGGCTTT
>JBDLSS010000039.1:0-2935 GCA_039799345.1 Pseudomonadota bacterium | reverse complement strand
CGGAACGGCACATCGCCAATAAATTTAATCCCCATCATAATCATCCGCGCCACCCAGAAGAAAATGATGTCAAAACCCGTGACCAGCACGCTGGTGGGGTAAAAACTGTGCAGGCGTTTGGTGTCGTCAGGCCAGCCTAAAGTTGAAAACGGCCATAAAGCGGAAGAAAACCAGGTATCGAGCACGTCTTCATCTTGGCGCAAAGGCAAATCATCCGCAAGCAGATATTTTCTGCGTACATGTTCTTCATTGTAGCCGACGTAAACTTGTCCGTTGTCGTCATACCACGCAGGAATCCGATGCCCCCACCAAATTTGGCGGCTGATGCACCAGTCTTCAATCTTGTACATCCATTCGTAATAAGTTTTCGTCCAGTTTTCAGGAATAAAACGAATTTTCCCGTCTTCAACGACTTTAATCGCGGCTTCTGCCAAGGGCGCAACTTTCACATACCATTGATCGGTTAATAAAGGCTCAATCACCGCATTGGTACGGTCGCCACGCGGCACGGGTAAACGGTGCGGTTTGATTTCGACCAATAAACCCGCTTGCTCTAAATCTGCCACGATGCGCTTGCGGGCTTCAAAACGATCCAGCCCACGGTAAATACTGGGCGCATTTTCATTGATTTTAGCATCGACGGTGAAAATATTAATCATCGGCAAGCCGTTGCGTTGCCCAGTGGCGTAATCGTTGAAATCGTGTGCGGGGGTGATTTTTACGCAGCCCGTGCCGAAAGCAGGATCAACAATCGCATCGCCAATAATGGGAATTCTGCGCCCCGTCAACGGCAATTCTAAATGCTTGCCAATGAGATGTTGATAACGTTCATCTTCAGGATGCACCGCGACTGCGGTATCACCGAACATGGTTTCTGGGCGCGTGGTTGCGACCACTAAAGAACCTGAACCATCGGTCAGCGGATAGCGCAAATGCCACATGAAACCGTCTTCTTCTTCACTGATCACTTCTAAGTCAGACACGGCGGTGTGCAGCACGGGGTCCCAATTCACCAAGCGTTTGCCGCGATAAATTAAGCCTTCGTCATGCAGACGAATGAACACTTCACGCACGGCGTGGGACAAGCCTTCATCCATCGTGAAACGTTCATGTTCCCAGTCGGGAGAAGTGCCCATGCGGCGCAATTGGCGCGTAATCTGCCCGCCTGATTTGCCTTTCCATTCCCACACCCGTTCGATAAACGCATCACGCCCCAAATCATGGCGGGTTAATTTTTCCGCGCCTAATTGGCGTTCGACCACCATTTGCGTGGCAATCCCTGCGTGATCGGTGCCAGGTTGCCATAAGGTGTTATCACCTTGCATACGATGGTAGCGGGTTAAAATGTCCATCAGCGTGTCTTGAAACGCATGACCCATGTGCAGCGTGCCCGTGACATTGGGCGGTGGAATCATGATGCAATACGGCTGACCTTCACCCTTGGGTGCAAAGTAGCCATTTTTTTCCCAAATATCGTACCAATGTTGTTCGATAGCGTGCGGGGTGTAGGTTTTTTCCATAATTTGAGCAGATTATCAGATAAAATTGAGAGTAGAGAGTATAGAGAATTCTCTATTCATAGCAAGACCATGCTTGTGTTCTGAATTAGGATTTATAGGATTTTTAGAATTAACTGTGAGTTATAGCTTGGGTTGCTAACGACAACCCAACCGATGCAATGACATCGCACTAAGGCTTAATTGGGACGATCCTGATGAAGCGTTTCAGGTTTTGCCGCCACGGGCGCGGTGTTTGGCAGGGATAAAATCATGCCGCCTGTGCTATTGCCCCCGATTAATGTTTGAGGATATGCGCCATTCCAGCGATCAATACTGCGATAATCAATTAACTCACGGGTGAGCGATGCCGCAATTAACTTATTCGCCTCCGCATTTGCCTTGGCTTCTGCTGCAATTTGATAAGCCACCGCATCTGCTTGAATACGCTTACGTTCACCTTCAGCCCGCGCCTGCGTGGTGACTTCAATCAGTTTGGTATTCGCTTCAATGGTTTTAATCTGCTGATTTTTCTTCGCTTGTTCTTCAACCATTGCCAAACGTTGCTCTTCTTGTTTTGCAAGCTGCACTTCTTTGATCTTATTTAAAATAATTTCAGGCAAGTTAATATTACGCAAGCCAATAGTATTCAGTTTAAACGGCGTATTTTCAAATTCTTTGCTCAATTGCACCTGCAATTCGCCTTCAATTTCAGGACGTTTCATCGCAATTTCTTCTGCCTGATATTTCCCCACCACGTTACGCACCACGTTGCGCACAAAAGGATTAATCAGCTTCTCAAAATAATTTTCGCCATATTGTTCTAAGATGTGATTTGCCTGCTCGGCAATCGGGGTGAATTGCACTGAAAGTTCCAATCCAATCGGCAAATTTTTGCTGTCCAACACATCAATCAGCGGTTTGTTGATAATGCCCTCAGAAACCCGCCGATCTTCGCGCCCTAAATAATTGATCGTGTTCATTTTCACGTCAAAATTTCTCACACTTTGTATCAGCGGCTGTTTAAAATGCAAACCTGCACTTACAACTTCCTTCTCATACTTGCCAAAAGTGACGAGCACGCCCACCGTGCCGCTCTCGATGGTATAAAACGAATTGAACAACACTGCGCCCAAAACAATTAACGTTCCCCCAATAAGACCAAGTTTAGGGCTACCCATAGTTTGAACATCAAATTTTTTCATGTTTTTTCCAAAGAAAGTGATAGGTAACTTATTTAATATCTCATTATTAAATAAGTATATTTCAGCAATATTACCAATTAATTATAGACGATTCACAACTTTAATTTCACCACTTCTGACAAAAAGCAATCCGTAGGTTGGGTTGGCGCAAGTCAACCCAACAAAAACGAAGAGAAAATGTGATGTTGGGACGGATTGGGGTTTGTGTTGGGTTGCCGTTGGCAACCCAACCTA
>JBDLSS010000038.1:0-7724 GCA_039799345.1 Pseudomonadota bacterium | reverse complement strand
TAATACCTGTTGCGTGATATTGTAATCAACGAAAGCGATATATTGTGGTTCACTCACTTGAAAATGGATATTGATATTTTTCACGGTGGCGCGTTCTGCATAAGTTTGCACCAACTTATTCACCACAGGCAGAATATCTAACTTCTCCAAATGGGTGTTAATTTTTCCCGACTCAATCGCATTCACATCCAACAAATTAGTGATTAAGGTAAACATCCGCCGCGCACTGTCTTCCATCATGGTGGCATATTCTAAAATTTCCGTACTTGGCAACGCACCTTGTTCTGCAATCATAATATCTGCTAAACCTAAAATCCCCGATAAAGGGTTTTTTAAATCGTGGGCAGCAATGCCCAAAAATTCGTTTTTTTCTTGGTTTAAACGAACTAATTCTACATTTTTCTCTTCGATTTCATGACTATAACGCAAGGCGGCATTTTTCGCTTCTTGCTCTTGAATCAAACGAATTTTATTGGCTTCGGCTTGCTTGCGATCGGTAATATCTTGAAAAACAGTCATCGCATATAAGATATTACCCTTGTCATCAAAAATTGGCGAACCCCAAGCTTCTAAAGGGATAACTCGGTCTTTTTGATGGACTTCAATATCGTCCACACTCACATATTCGCTTTGCAAGGCGCGCAGCAAAGGCAATTTCTCAGGGGGATAAATTTGATTAGTGCCCGCAACATAAAGCTCATAGGAGGTCGTGAGTTGTTGGCTATTAGTATCTTTAATCACGCCCTGCCCGAGTAAAGTTTGTCCCTGCTGATTAACAAAATAAGGCGTTCCTGACGCATCAACAATCCCAATCCCGACAGGAATTGCTTCTAAAAACTGGGTCAACGTCCGTTCATTATTGCGGACTTCTGCGTATAAATAAGCATTTTGAATAGAGATAGCTGCTTGCGATGCCAATAGATTTAAAATCTCAATCCGCTCCGCTGTAAACGCACCTGTGGTCAAGTTATTTTCTAAATAGACGACACTGACCAATTGCCCTTGGTTTATCAGAGGAACACAAAGAATAGACTTGGGCTGCTGCTGTTTGACGTAAGGATCATTGATAAAATTGCCCTGCTGTGTTGCATTATCTAAAACCACACTTTTCTTAGTGCGCGCCACGTAATTGACAATCATCTGCGACAGTGAAGGGCAAGTTTCAAGATTAATCGATTGTAGTTTTAGCGAGCCTTCAATATTCTCAAGCACGCCCGAAGCTTCAATCACCAGTTTATCTTGATGGGCTAAGATTAAATATCCTGTTTGCGCGCCTGCATTTTGAATGATGATTTTCATCAAGGCAGTGAGCAATTTTTCCAGAATAATTTCCCCGAAAATTGCCTGATTCGCTTTGACGACACTCAATAAATCTAATGCAAAACCATGCCCTGTGCTGGATAAATGGGTAGTCGTTGTGGTGGCTTTTCTGATTTTTGGTGTATTCAGATTCAACAACTGCGGATATTTTTGTTCTAAGGCTTTAAGCTTGGTCACTGCGCCCCACAACGTGTAAGCATAATGGGCTTCTTGCATATAGGTTTGTGCAATCTTGTCCATGCCGTGGGCTAAATAAAATCGACTTGCTAATTCATAAGCCAAGGCTTCTTCTTGAATATATTCATTTTCCCGCGCCCCTGCGATGGCTTTTTCATAAGTTTTGACAGCAGTTTCAAAATTGCCTAAAACGCGAGCTTGTTCAGCTTCAACTAAATCATATTTATGTTGGAAGTTCATCGGCGCGTAAAATGCCCAACGGCGCATTTTGTCTTGATTGGTGGCTATTTGTTGCAATGACACTGCCTGTTCTTCAGGTGAAAAATGCGTGTGCAAACGCAAGCGAATCAAGGAGTCGTAAAAAAAGATCATTGTCATCGCAAACATCGCAAATACCCCTTCTTGATATTTAATCGTGAGCTGAATCGCTTCAAAGGCGCGTTCATCTTCCTCGAATAAATAGCAGAGCATGGCGGTGTTCAAATAATAATGTGCCAGCGTGGTTTGATTGTTGGTCTGCTCAAGCAGGGGTAGCATATCATCCAACACAAAGGCTTTACCATCCAAGCGTGTGGGATGTGGTGATTGCCCCAATAAATTTAACACCGCTTGCCAAAAAGGTGCTTGCGTTTGAATGCCTGTTTCTGCACGAATGCGGCGCATTCCCTCATTATAAGCAGCCATTTCATGCTCTAAATTTTGCAGTTCTTTGCCCGAAAAATAGGCATTGCAAGAATAAAATAGCGCGTTATACCCCGCATATTCAAAATCGCCCGTTTCCAAACCGCTTAAATAGCCCATTTTGGTATCAGCCAGCGAGAGACTTAGGGCACGTTTGAAATGTAAAACATGTCCATTTAAAGCATTCAGGGTTTTGGATTTAAACTTAATGTCCCCTGATTTTTCTAAAACAGCCATTGCCAATTGGGCAAATTGATAACCGCCTTCAATGTCACCCTCCGCCCCACACAAGGTAAAGGCATACAGCGCGTAAACATAAGCAGAACCGCTGGTATTGCCTTGTAAAATGCACAGTCTGACCTGTTCCACACTGATGACTAAACACAAAATTGGTCTGCCAATATAGGCAGAGGCAATCATTTTGCCGATGAGTTCGATAATGGCGCAGGTTTTTGGATCGCGCATTTCAGGCAAATCAATCAAAGAACTAATAGTCTGTGTGGCACAAATCGCTTTTAACTGTTGTGAAACCTGTTGAAAGTCTTCGTAAGTTGGATGAATGGGCAAATCCAAACCCAAGTGCCCGAAAATTTCTAAAGCACAATTCAATGAATCTTGAATTTTGCCCCGAAACACATAGCTATGGATTCTACTTTCATAGACGCTAGCCATGTCTAGCTTGGTTTTGGCGTGTTGGGTGACGGCGATAAATAAACTTTCTAATTTATCAAAATCACCTTCTAGGGTTGCCGTTTCAGCAGCTAAGCTGTGCAATTCTAAGCATAAACTGTATTCCGTTTCCCAAGCATCGGCAGCTAATAACGCCAAACCTGTGAGAAAATATTGCAAAGCTGCATCAAAAGCCGTCGAAGTTTTGGCTTGTTTTCCTGCCGTCAAATTGAGCCGCGCCAATTCAGTTTTCGCAGCCAAAGTGTTAAGTAATTGAGCACCGACATTTAAATGATCCACAATTTCAAACAAACGTTCTTTGAAATTATTGGGATCATTCCGCAAGATTTGCCCAATTTTCCAATGTAGACTTGGGCGTTCCGCTTCGGGAATTAAGCTGTAACTGGCTTGTTGGACACGGTCATGTACAAATTTATAGTGCTCGCCACTCAAAGGGAGAATTAAGCCTTCTTTCAAAGCTTCCCACAGCTCTGTTTTGACTTGTTCTTGTGCTGTTTCAGAAATCAGTGCCAAGGTCTTTAAATCAAATTGATTGCCTACACTTGCAGCGAGTTTCAATAATGCTTGTGTATTTTTCGCCAGCCGTTGGATTTTTTCAGTCATCAACTCCACAACATTGGCGGTGATATTGCGGGCTTTGATTTGTACCACATCCCATTGCCAAGCGCGGTTTGTAAAATCAAAAGCCAGTAAATTCTCAAGGTACAAAGTCTTTAAAAACTCACCGATAAAGAATGAGTTTCCGCCCGTCTTTTCTAAAACCAATTCTGCTAATGCACGGGTTTGTGACAGCGGTAAATGTAAGGTATCGCTAATAAGTTGATTTAAATCAGCAAATTTCAGCGGAGTTAGCGTGAGAGTTTGTATTAATAAACCTTGTTTTTGCATGTCATGCACTGTACTCATCAATGGGTGTGCAGGACTGACTTCATTGTCGCGATACGCCCCTATTAAGAGCAAATGCGGAATATCGCGGGTCATCATACCCATGAGTTTTAAACTAGCAGAATCAATCCATTGCAAGTCATCAAGGAATATTGTGAGGGGATGTTCTGCTTGACAGAAGACTTGAATAAAATTTTGAAAGACTAAATTAAAGCGGTTTTGTGATTCGGTCGGGGGTAAACTCGGCACAGCAGCTTGTGCACCAATAATCAGCTCAACTTCGGCAATGACTTCTATAATCACCAGCCCATTATTCCCGACAGCGGTTACAATTTGATTTTTCCAATAATCTAATTGGGTTTGCGGTTCGGTCAGTAATTGACGAACTAAATCCCGAAAGGCTTGAATCACCGCAGAATAAGGTACATTACGTTGTAATTGGTCAAATTTTCCCGCAATAAAATAGCCGCGTTTTTCAGTGATGGGTTTATAAATTTCTTGGACTAACGCCGATTTACCAATGCCCGAATAGCCTGCAACTAATAATAATTGACTCTTTCCTAGACTGACGCGCTCGAAAGCTTGTAACAACTGTGTGGTTTCAGTTTCTCGCCCGTATAATTTTTGAGGGATGAGAAATTTATCGGAAATATCTTGTGTGCCTAGCGAAAATTCTGCAATGCTGCCCTTGGCATTCAATTGCGATAAACACTGTTCTAAATCCGCTTTTAATCCCCACGCGCTTTGATAACGATCCTCTGCATTTTTTGCCATTAATTTCATAATAATCTTGGACAAAATGCTGGGAATTGCAGAGTCAAGTTGTGTAGGGCTTATCGCCTGTTTGGCGATATGACTATGTACTAATTCTAAATCGTCTTGCGTGGTAAACGGCAATTGTTTCGTGAGTAATTCGTAGAGCGTGACCCCCAGCGAATAAAAATCACTACGATAATCCAAGCTCCGATTCATGCGCCCCGTTTGCTCTGGCGAAATATAGGCGAGCGTACCTTCTAAATTACTGGGGGTTTTTAAAGTGAAATGTTGACGAGATAATTGGGTAGAAATCCCAAAGTCAATAATTTTGAGCTGCCCCGTTGCTGGGCAATAAATAATATTGGAGGGGTTAATATCTTTGTGAATAATATTTTTGGCGTGAATTTGCCCTAGACTGTCAGCAATTTTGATCGCAATTGTTAAGAATTCGTTTAACGTAAACTGATAACAGTTCAAGAGGTTTCTAAGCGAATCTCCCCCAAAATCTTCTAAAATAATCACCAAGGTATTTTGGGATTTCTCCAAACCAAAAGCTTTAATAACTCCCGCGACTTTTAGATGACTCACTAATTCATATTCTTGTTTATAACGAATCCGTTCGACAGGAGAGGGGTAATCTTCTTTCAAAACCTTGAGAATGACGGGAAGTCTATCAAGCTTACGAACAGCCCGATATACTGAAGAATTAACACTTTCATAAATCAGTTCGTTAGTTTGATAGTCTTGAATATTCATTGCAAAACCTAACCTCTCAAGGTGAGTCACTAAGCACATAATCAATCCAGTATTATGTGCCTACAGTTTCGCAAATTATGACGATAAAGTCACTCGATCAACATACTCGCATCCCTTAAGAGGTCTATCGTTCCCCGATTTTTACATTTTATAGTGGCAGGGCGTACTCAAAACTTATAATTAAAATTCACCACAAATTCCCGTGATTTATCAGGCAAAGGCGCGTGCCCGCCGTTATACGGCTGAATAAACTCAAAATCTTTATTTAGCAAGTTATAAACCCCAATCCCAACATCCAAATGCTTGGTTAAAAAATCCTGCTGACGCAAAAATAAGTTTGCCAACAAGGTAGGTTTGTAATGCTTTAATAGATATTGCCCTGAATCCGTCGCTTGGGTATACGCATAACGGCTACCGTACCAGACTAAAGAAGGGTTTAAACTGAGTTGAGGACTTATATTAAAACTGCTATTCAAACTGACTTTGTGGGTTGCAAAGGCTAAATGTTCCCTGTCCTGCGTTTCACCCGTTTGATAATTCACGACTTTGAAAGCATTTGTCTGATTTTGAGTGACACGGTAATGGGAATAATTCGCAGTGACATAACCCCAATTGTCTTTCCAACGGGTTTCAATTTCTGCTCCGCGTGTACCAGATTTGGCTGCGTTGTAATAAATCTCTTCGTCCGCTTGCATGCCAGGAATCACACCATAAATAATCGTGTCTTTAGACTGCATATTGAACACATTTGCCGTGACCAACATATTTTTATTAATATCATAACCTAAAGAAAATTCGATAGTTTTTGTCAGTTCTGGGCGCAGTATGGGATTGATTAACAAATTAAATGCGGTCGGGGCGCGGAACGCATGATTATATAAAGCCTTAATATGGAAATCCCCAAAATTTTGGGTAAATCCTAAACGCGGCGCAAGATTATTTCCAAAACGGCTATATTGATCATAACGTGCACCTAGGGTTAAATTGCCCCACTCGCCTTTATTTAAACTTTCAAAAAATACCGTATTATTGCGATTGGACAAACTGACTTGTGCCATGTGATCCATAAACTGTTCTTGACGATGTTCCACGCCCATGATCACATCGAAATTCTGGCTAAACTGATATTGCAAGTTTAAACCGCCAAGATAACGTTCTGAAGTTTCACGTTCCAAAAATACATTATCACCATAATCCCAAGCTTCCCAAGGTTTTTGACGGGAGTAATTTACATTCACATTGAGTTTGAATTTAGGACTGAGATTTTCTTGATAACGCAGATCAAAATTGTCGCTTTTGAAATTGCGTGTCGTCAGATTCGTGCGAATTTTACTCAAACCATCGCGCCCATCAGTTTGATAGTCATCCAGCAAGGCTCTAAAACTTAAACCTTTATATTGCATCCCAAAATTGAGCATTTGCGGTTTGGTGTGATTGCTATTTTTCAAATCCAACGTGTCGCCCGACGCATCACTATAAACCCGATCACTGCGCTGTCCCGTGCCTTTGGTGGCTAAAAAACTGACTTTTAAATCGTCAATCACCTCACCCGCCATTAAACTCAGACTTTGATGCCCCACAGCTTTTGCCATTTTTCCATAACTGCCCGCAAGATGAGCACCGCTTAAATCCTCAGCCGATTTGGTGATGATATTAATCACCCCAAGTTTTGCCATGCCACCATAAATCACCGAACCCGCACCGCGCATGATTTCAATCCGTTGAATATGTGCCAATGGATAATGCTGCCCAAATTGGGTGGTGGCATAACCACGTTCATTCATCTCAATGCCGTCAATCAGCAATAATAAACCGCCTTCATGCGCCCAAGTGCCGCGCACCCCAACCCCCACCACGCCATCAATATCCACCCCAAAATCAAAACCCGGAACCGTGCGTAACACGTCGATTAAATCCCTCGCCCCTGATTTTGCGATATCATCGGCGGTAATCACAGAAACAATACTGGGCGTTTCGCGTAAACTAAATTCATGTTTTGCCGAGACACTGATAGGCGTTTCCATTAACTCTTCCAAGGATAATCCTTGTAAATATTTGACCGTATTATTTTCTACGGCAGGAGTCGCATTCACATGGAACGGTGATGAGACCAGAAATAAAGCGCAGGGGGTACTGAAACGCATGGATAAATCCTAAAAACCGACAAGTTATTAATAATAAACAGGAGCTTGATAGAATAGTGCATGTCATAAACAGGGTTTAAAAGTTTTTCAACTCGTATAGTGCAGGGTGTGAAAATAAATTAGTTTATTATTTAAATGGTTATACCAAGGATTTCCCTTGCTAAACATATTTACTTTAAATTTAACGAATATGCTTTAAACATTGAATAATGGGGCGCAGAATTTACAAGATTCTAATGACAGATAAGCCCACAATATTCAACAGAAAAAACCAATTTAAATACTATGCTATATTCTGAAACCTTAAAGTGGATT
>JBDLSS010000037.1:0-6224 GCA_039799345.1 Pseudomonadota bacterium | reverse complement strand
GCATCGCCAATAGCAGTGTATTGATATTGTCCTTGCGCCCCGACATTGCCCACCACGGCTTGTCCTGTGTTGATTCCCACCCCAAAATACAGGGAAGCGGCGGGATTATCCGCACGATTACGTTCTTTGAACGCAGTTTGTGCCATCGCTTGCATCCGTAAACCCGCCGTGACAGCGCGTTTAGCATGGTCAACTTGCGGATCGGGCGCATTAAAAATCGCCATCACCGCATCGCCCATATAATTAACAATCACCCCGCCCGATTCGGTAATCGCGGTGCAGGCAATATCTAAACAAACATGTAAAATTTCAATGGTTTCCGCAGGAGTTAGGCGTTCACTAATGCTGGTATAATTGCGTAAATCGGCAAATAAGGCAGTGACTTCTAAAGCTTCGCCGCCCAAACGCGGCACAATTCGATTTTCCATTAAAGCTTTACCGACTTCACGCGGCACATAATGTTGTAAAATGTATTCCAGCCGTTTGTTGGTTTCGTCGAGCCGCTGTTTCAATAAACCCAATTCATTGCGTTGTTGGGTTAAGGTTTGTTGAATCTGTGTGCCTGCGGAAATGTCCGCTAAAATCACCAGCAGTTTTGCAGACTTATTGGGGTGGGGGTGGTGAGGTAATAAAATGACATTGAGATAATGTACTTCGTCATTGCCGAGGATGCGATTTAAATTTTCCAGCTCAAAGCGTGGTAAATGCTCATTTAATACCTCTTGTAATAAATCTTCACTGCCGATCAGTTCGGGAATAATCTCTAGTAGACTACAATTCGGGGAGTAGGGAGTCGCACTTTGCAAAATGCTCAGGTCGCCACCTTGTTCGAAAATACTCAAATGTTCATCGACAATTAAGTAGGCTACTTTCTGTTCTTTAAACAGCACATTAGCTAGAGTTGTGTGCATAATATCCCACCAAATCAAATACTAAATTGAATAAATTAACGACTCGCCGATGCTGGGCGAATTCTATGTTTGCAGTATATCATGAAGTTTTTCTTAGTTTTTAATTTAATCAATGAGTTAATCAAAAATTTTGTTGCCAGAATCTCCCACAATTGCCCCTGCGCTTTTTCAACAACTCGACCCTCGGGTCAAATTAGTGAGCGCGTTATTTTTCTCGGTATGGGTTGTGGTGCAACATCGCTTATTTTTGCTGGGAATAGGACTGGGGATTGCGATTTTATTAACGCTGCTTGCACGTTTACCCCCACGTTTATTATTCACCCGTTTACTGAGTTTAAATTTGTTTTTAGGACTATTGGGGCTATTTTTGCCATTTACCACCCCCAGCGAACACTATCTACAGTTTGCAGGTTTAAATATCAGCTTAAAAGGCTTGTATTTATGGGCAGAATTCAGCCTGAAAGCCAACAGCGTGTTATTGGGTTTAAACGCATTTTTAGCAACTACTGATATTATTGTTTTAGGACATGCTTTAGAACATTTACATGTCCCTGTAAAATTAACCCGCTTATTATTATTAACTCTGCGCTATATCAATGTATTACATGCCAGCTACCAGCAATTATCACGCGCCATGCAAGTACGAGGTTTTCGCTTACACAGTGACCGCCACAGTTATCGCAGCATTGGCAATTTATTAGGGATGTTGTTGGTGAGAAGCTTTTGTCGCGCCCAACAAATTGAGGCTGCGATGCGTTGTCGGGGTTATCGAGGACATTTTTACTTATTACATCATTTTACCCTTAGCTTTCGCGATAAAGTTTTTATTGCGATTTTTTACCCAAATTTACTGCTCTTAATGGGAATTGCATGAGTCCACCGCTGTTTGAATTACGTGCCCTGCACTATGCCTATGCCACACAATCCACTGTTTTACAAGATATTAATTTTGAATTACGGGCGGGCGAGCGCGTCGGTTTGGTGGGAAATAATGGCAGCGGTAAAACGACGTTATTGCAAATTTTTGTCGGTTTATTAACGCCGCAGCGAGGCGAAATTCTTGCCTTTGGAAAACCTAGAGTTAAAGAAGCTGATTTTTGGGAAGTGCGCCTGAAAACAGGTTTTTTGTTTCAAGACCCCGATGATCAATTATTTTGTCCCACGGTGGCGGAAGATGTGGCGTTTGGGGTATTTAATCAGGGTAAACCGCGTGCGGAAGTATTGCGCATTGTTGAAGAAACGCTGGCATTATTGGGCTTGAGTGCTTATGCCGAGCGAGTGACGCATAAATTATCTTTTGGGGAAAAGCGGCTGGTGGCGTTGGCGACGATTTTGGCAATGCAGCCTGAAGTGTTACTGTTGGACGAGCCGACAACGGGTTTAGATGAACAGGTTTGCGCTCGAATTACCCATATTTTGCAACAGTTGCCGCAAGCGATGTTGATTGTGTCGCATGATAAGGAATTTTTACAGCAGTTACAGGTGCAGTCGTGGCGGTTGCGGGCGGGGCGGTTGGAGCGGGTTTAAAGAGTAGGAGTTACGCAATTGAAACACGACTTCTTTTATTTACAATGAATTGTTTCTCGCTCCCGCGTGGGAATGCCTATAGCGTCGCTTCAGCGGCGCGTTTATGCTGGTCTTCTAAATAGTTTAAGTAAGTAGTATAACTATTTAATCTAAAACAAGCCTATAAAGTCCTCGCCGCTGGAGCGTGGGAACGAGACAAAAAAATCAAAGAGTTATGAATTCAACTGCGTAACTCCTAAAGAGGATTGAGGGGAATTTTCATTCCCTTAAAAAATAAGTTAATTAATGATTACACTTCAGGAAACAGCCCCATTGACAAATAACGATCCCCGCGATCACAAATGATTGCCACAATCAGCGCATTCTCCACTTCCTGCGCTAATTGCAAAGCGGCGGCAACTGCACCGCCTGAAGAAATCCCGCCTAAAATCCCCTCAACCGCTGCCAAATCGCGCATAGTTTGTTCTGCGGTGGCTTGGTCAATATCGATGATTCTGTCAACACGCCGTTCATCATACATCTTATGTAAATAGGCTTTAGGCCAGCGACGAATCCCAGGAATACTTGAACCTTCCGTCGGTTGCACTCCAATAATTTGAATCGCTGCATTTTGTTCTTTCAAAAAGCGCGACGTGCCCATAATCGTTCCCGTCGTGCCCATTGCGCTGACAAAATGGGTGATTTTCCCTTCTGTGTCGCGCCAAATTTCAGGACCTGTACTTTCATAATGTGCTTGAGGATTATCTTGATTATCAAATTGATTCAGAATTTTGCCTCGACCTGCGTGTTCTAATTCAATCGCTAAATCTCGCGCGCCTTCCATGCCACTCGCTTTAGGAGTCAGAATTAATTCCGCCCCATAGGCTCGCATTAACATGCGACGTTCCACGCTCATATTATCAGGCATAATCAGTTTAAGCTTATAGCCTTTCATCGCCGCCACCATCGCCAAGGCAATGCCTGTGTTGCCGCTGGTGGCTTCAATCAAAATATCACCCGGTTTAATCTCACCACGTGTTTCTGCCTTACTAATCATGCTCAAGGCAGGACGATCTTTCACCGAACCTGCGGGATTATTGCCTTCTAATTTCACTAAAATCTGGTTATTGTTGCCTGCATGTAAACGTTGCAGCGCAACCAAGGGCGTATTGCCTACAAAATATTCTAAAGATTTCATGCGCTGTCACCTTGATTATTTTCAATGAGTGTTGGCATCATAGCGCAAAATTTGCGGGCTTGGGGATAGCGGCTTAGAAGATTTGACGCTATTACCAACAAATAGCGTGATAAGATGACGCGTTGCTGATAAATTGTTTAGCCCGTTTTATCGACCTCTATCCGTCGGCGGGTTTCATCTGACGGATGAGGTCGGGTGTGGATCGAAACAAACCAAACCAAGAAACACGCAGGGCTTAGCGCGTGATCATTAAACTGCGTTATGGGATAATTTCAATTTTTTGTTAAGTCAATTAGGTCAACTGTACAATGATTATTATACTTGAGCCGCAAGTTACGAGTGGCAGCGAAGAATACAACAAGATTATGGCATTTTTGGAAAAATTACCAAACGTGCAACACCGCATTCATGCTGAAGTTGGGGAAGAACAAACCCTGACCGAAATTTATTTAATTGGCGACACCCACACTCTGGATAAAGAAGAAATTCAAGCTTTACCCGGCGTGGGTCGTGTGGTGCGGGTTTCGCGTGAATATCGGGTGTTGGGCAGACATGCCGATGACGATCAACGCACTTCTGCTTTTGAATACAATGGCGTGACTTTCAGCCAAGATACTTTGAATGTGTTTGCAGGCTTGTGTGCTGTTGATACCCCTGAACACGTTGAAATCATGATGAAAGCTTTACAAGCCGAAGGGCAAGTTTGCACCCGGATGGGCGCGTACAAACCCCGTACTAATCCTTATGCTTTCCAAGGACATGGCAAAAACTGCTTAAATTACGTGTTCGAGTTGGCTGGCAAATACGGCATTAAAGTGATTTCGATGGAAGTCACTCATGAATCACATATTGATGAAATTCATGCAGCGTTAGAAGCCACGGGCAATCCCACGGGCGTGATGTTACAAATCGGCACGCGCAACACCCAAAACTTTGAGTTATTGAAGTCTGTGGGTCGTCAAAACGAATACCCCGTGTTAATCAAGCGCGGTTTCGGGATTACCCTTGAAGAGTCTTTGAATGCGGCTGAATATCTCGCCAGCGAAGGCAATCGTAAAGTGGTGTTTGGTTTACGCGGTATGAAAACCAACATGGGCGACCCGCACCGCAATCTGGTGGACTTCTCGCATGTGCCCACGGTCAAGCGTTTAACCCGTATGCCCGTGTGTATCGATCCTTCGCATTCTGTGGGCACACGCTCACGTTGCTGTGATGGGATTCTGGACGTATTCCACGCCACCACGCAAGGCATTATTGCAGGCGCGAACATGGTGTTGGTGGATTTCCACCCCAATCCCGCCAAGGCTTTGGTCGATGGACCTCAAGCTTTATTAATGAAAGAATTGCCCTACTTCTTGGAAGATATTCGTATCGCCCGTGAAGCGTATGAAAGACGGCGTGCTTTGGCAGACAAACAACCTGCTTAATTAGGCGGACTTGAAAGAAGGTGAATCATTCACTTTCTTTCAAGCAAAACTCAATAGGACGGGATGAGGACATCGCTGAAATGATTATAGGAATAGGGATAGACATCAGCGAGCAAGAACGCATTCGTGCCAGTATTACCCAATTTGGGCAACAGTTTGTTGAAAAGTTGTTTACTGAACAAGAAATCACTTACTGCGAACGTTATCGCGATCCCACGGAGCATTATGCGGGCAAGTTTGCGGTGAAAGAGGCGTTTATGAAGGCTATCGGTACAGGTCGCCGTCAGCAAGTTACATTTAAAGATATTGAAGTGCTTAATCAATCTTCGGGCGCGCCCCGTATCACTTTACATGGCAATACGAAAATATTGACTGATGCCATTGGCATCATGCAGATTCATGTCAGTGTGTCGCATAGCGCGAATATTGCAGTTGCCGTGGTCATTTTGGAAAGTATGCCTGAACTGCAAGTTTAGACAGACGATTTCACTAATTTCACTTAATTTACAATGCGTAACTTAATTAAAATATTAATTTATTTACAATGCGTTATGCGTTCATCCTGCTTAATTCGGATAATCCTGTGAATCCTCATTCTGACAATAAACTCGTCACTGCCGAAACAGTTTTCTTATCCCCAACTCAGATTAATTAAGGGTTACGCAGTTTAATCTATAACCATTTGATTTTAAAATAAATAATATTGTGAAATGTATAATACTAACTCATTATAAATAAAAGAATTCATATTTTAACTGCATAACTCCTATCAATATACAAAACTATCCGAATCAGGCACGATGATTTTCTCACAGACATTTCCAAACAGGGTTTGGAAGTGTCTGTAAGAAAAAGATTGGGAAACTTGTAACACTACCAGTCCTAATTTCGCGCTTTATTTGAGACATGCTAGGGCGTGTCATCAATTAGGTTTTAACAGAAAGTAGCGCGTTTAAAAACCTTTAAAGAAGCCCCGACCCCCTAAAGGGGGGGAGGGCTGTGTCAAAGATTTAAATCACGTTTTTAAATAAGTAGTTAAAGTAGATATTGTTGTAACTCCTTCTTATGCAAAAACTTTGCTTAAGAGGGTGGACTGGCTAATCAGACCCATCAGGCTTTCAACCCCTGCACGCATCTTCATTATTCCCTCAGTCACCGAACTCACACCCGCAAACCTCAATA
>JBDLSS010000036.1:0-3120 GCA_039799345.1 Pseudomonadota bacterium | reverse complement strand
AATTTCAAAATCAGACCTGCTAGGTTTTAGAAACCTAGCAGGTCTTGAGTGAGATCGATATTTAGGACTGGCAGTCCTTTCAAATACGGCAAGTCTCAAATCTACAGAGTTTTCCACCTCGACAGACCATCAATGGCATCGTCCCGAATTTCTTCTCGCGGGTCATTCAACAGTTCCATAAGTCTGTCTCGCACGACTGCTGAGTCTACATCAAGAATACTCAACCCCAAAACTGCCCATGACGCAACCTCGCTATCATCGTCATGTGTCAACCTGATAAGAGGTTCAATCACTTTCTCACCTTTGATTGCTCCAAATGCAAAAGCAACATTTGCGCGAACATCAGCATCTTTATCCTTTGATGCATCATTCAAGTATTCAAAACTTTCCAGAGCTGAAAGATGTCCTAGTGCTGCTGCCGCTCCTGCCCTTACTTGCGGAATCGGATCATACCGCAGTAGGTCAGACAATATGGGTATGGATTGTTTTCGAAACGGTCGATTAGGTGTGCCCAGTTGCCCAAGGATAAACGCGGCAACTTCCCGATATGAAGCATCCTGCGCTTTTGAGAGAGATACTACATATTCAAATGTACGATTATCACCCCTGAGGCGGAGTTGTTGCGCAGCTGCGAACCGACGCATCTCTTCTGAGGATAGAAGTTCTTCATGAAGTCGAGAAAGCTCATATAGCTTCATTTCCTCCCAAAGTTCATATTCAATATCTTCTTGGTTTGACATATTTCAAGTTATCCTCGGCATCTCCCTGATTTTTTATCTTTAGGAATTATGCTGTTATCTCGTTCCCAAACTTTGTTTGGGAATGCCTGCGCCTCAAGCTCTACTTGACGATTTGGAAAATCTGAAACATATTCAATAAATGACGAGATAATACACTCAGTATTCATGATTTCTCATTTCTAATGTGAGGGCAAGATAACTGTACTGTATTATCAAGCGGAGCTTGACTTACAGACGTTCCCAAACAGAGTTTGGGAACGAGTAAATTTTCCAATAAACCACCGTATATCGAATATGTCAGCAGAACCTACCCATATATTTTCCCCAAAAGGCAGAATTGGACGATTGAAATATGCCAACTATTTTTTTTTACACTTGGGGGCTTTAATTATATTGCTAAATTTAATGATGCCTTGGGCTTATGGTATTGAAAGATTGGAGGCAAAATTAGGTATTTCTTCAATCATCCTCACACCCATTTTGCTAGTTTTTTCGCTGTATTGTGTGATTGTCTTAATCATCTTGAGTATTAGACGCTTACACGATATTAATCTCGGTGGATGGTGGCTATTATTTTGTTTAATTCCGAAAGTACATATTGCGTTAGGATTGCTTTTAATAAGCATTCCCGGCACACCAGACGCAAATTATTTTGGTGCGCCCCCCACAATCAATCATGGAGTTGTAAAAATATGGGGGGGCTTAAGTATACTAATACTATTATGGATTTTTGGGGTTATCTAAACCCGCTCCACCCCATATTCCTTAAACAAATAATCCAGCCACGAATTCGCCAGCCGTTCTTGCAAATGATTCTGACTGAGCCGCTCGTCTAAATTATCAATATCAATAATATCTATCGGTTGCGACTGCCACGAACAGGCGAAAACTGCTTTAGTGCGTTGTTTGGTCACAGGGTCAATTTGCCATTGCAGACATTGGGCGCACACACCTTTCAGCATACATTGCATAGTGCTGTGCACCGAGGCAGTGAATTGGGTATTTTCTGAAAAATACGCTTTTAATCCCGTATGGCGAGCCTGTTGCAGTTCACGCATCAATTGCGTACTGCCCATAATTAACACCCGATTCACACTTTCCAAAGCAATCGCTGGCAAACCTTGGGATAATTCACCGCTCGCATACAAACTTAAAGCCGTTTCCAAATCGCCTGAATAACTGCAATCTTGGGGACGTTGCGGCGCAATTTTTTCCCCTGAAGCCGTCACCCACACAATCGCATCGCTGCAACTTTCTAAGGCACTTTGAGAAAATAACTCATCCGCCGTTTGCAAACGCGCCACATATAACACCCGATTCCCTGCCGCTTTGAGCACGGGGGCTAAATTCAGCATTTCTATTGCGCCCAAACGCTCCCCGATAATCATCACGGTTTCATTTTTAGGAATTGGAGTTTTCGCACCCGTCGGCCCCATCACTGATAAAGGATCGCCCACTTTCAAAGTCGCAAATAAACGTGAACTTACCCCATATTCCGAAACCAAAAAATTAATCCCCCTAGCCGGTCGGGGTTTGTAACCCCGACTGGAACATTTGAGAACGTCAGAATAAGCTGAAACGTTACGGTGCAGGTTACAAACCTGCACCAGCAAGCGGGATCACGATATTTTTGTCTGAACCACAATTCCCACAATTTACATAATTACCGCAATTAAAGACAAGAAATAATTATTCTTTTAATTATGGTAATTGTGTGAATTATGTAAATTGTGGTTCAGACAACCCTACCGCTTCTTAGCCTTCTTCTTCAATGCCTTCACTTTACGCAAATATGCCTGCTCGTCAGGCGCGGAATTATTGCGCTGTGCCAGCCACAAACTTTCTGCCAAACAATCAATAATTTGATGTTCTAATTGGTGCGGGTCAGGATACAAGGGACGCAATTCGGTATATAAACTGCAAATACCTTGCGGGCGATTGGTGCTTAATTGCTCATATAAAGCAATATGCAACCCTAAGTGCAAAAATGGATTGGTTTCACCCATTTCAGGCAAATAATCTTTATTAATAAACGTTTCTTGCAACTGAGAATGATATTCAGGATGCGCTAAAATCACATCTAAAATAATTTCTTCTAAAGGTTCAAGGGCTTGTTTGAGTTGATGCTTTTGCCAAACTGTCAAAAAGTATTGGCGCATTTTGTCGCGATTGGGTTCAAAAACGGGCATGGTATTGAAATTCTTGGGGAAATGAGGGCGGGTAATCTTGCCCACATTTTCGAGTTTTCAGAAAATGTGGGCAGTGGCAGGCTTATTTTGCTGCGTCAGTTTTTTGAGCAGCCCCAGAAGGGTTGGTGAAGCGATCATTCAAAGCCTGCACATACTTGTTGCTGTCGCTCAAAATTGCATTTAAACGATTA
>JBDLSS010000035.1:0-3769 GCA_039799345.1 Pseudomonadota bacterium | reverse complement strand
TGCGTGAAGACACAGTGCTGGTGGTGCATTCACTGAAAAATGGGGTGCAACTCGATGGTACAGCTGAGGACTGGCACGATTATCTGGATCAAGCCCAAATCTATTCAGACAAACATATTTTAAAAAATCAGGGCACATACACGCCCGATTCGCTCTCATTTCGCCATTTATTGGGCAAACATCGCGGCTATTTATACGCGCTGTTTATCGTGCATGATGACCGCTTAATTTATCGTTCCGCCTCCAGTTTACGCCTTGATCACAGTGACCATTTGCAAATTGTGATGCAAGACCCTGCACAGCAATTTCACCGTTATATGATCACGCCCACTAGCCAAGGCTGGGTCACGGCGTATGCGGTTTCACAACGCGGGCAGCCACTGACGTCGCAACCTGAAGTGCGGATTCAAGGCACTTGGAAAGAAACGATTAAAGGCTATGTGTTAGAACTGCGGATTCCTTTGAACATGATTGGCAACCGTTTGGGTTTTGCGGTGGCAGATGTGGACGATATTAAAACCCGTGAAATCAAAACCTTAATTGGCACATCCGCGATTCACAACATCGACACCGTGGGCAATGTATTTATTCCGTCCCCAGAACTTGAACAGATTTTACGCTCCCTCGGCGACACCGTCGGGCGGCGGGTGTGGGTGCTGGATCGACAACGCCGCGTGCTCGCACAAAATGGCGATTTGCGCCGTGAATTACCGACGCACCCGTTGAACAGTTTGTATAGTTTTTTATTGCCGCCCGCTTCGGAAAACTTTAAAGACGATCAAGCACGCGCTTCGCGTTTGGAAGGTGAAGAAATTATTCAAGCTTTGGCAGGCACGGCACGCACGCGCTGGCGTTCCACTTCGGATCAACAAGCGGTGATTGTTTCCGCCGCTTACCCCATTTGGGTGAATTCTCAAGTGTTGGGGGCGGTGGTGGTTGAAGAAACCAGTAATACCATTCAAACCATGCAACGGCAAGCTCTGGCAAATTTATTCAACAAAACCCTGTTGGTGTTTTCGGTGGTAACGGCATTATTATTATTATTTGCCACACGGCTTTCAGTCCGCCTGCGCCGTTTACGTAATCAGGCAGAAACTGCAATTGATTTAAACGGGCGCGTTACCACCACCAAAATTGCTTCAACTTCGCGGGATGAAATCGGGGATTTGTCGCGTAGTTTTTTCACGATTTTGGAAAAGCTCAAACAATATAATAATTATTTGGAAGGTATGGCGAGCCGACTTTCTCACGAATTACGCACGCCGATTGCGGTAGTACGTTCTTCGCTGGAAAATTTGGAGCAGGAACAGGCTTCATTTCCAGCGGACACCCATATTTATATTGAACGCGCTAAACAAGGCATTGACCGCTTGAATACGATTATTACCCGTTTGAGCGAGGCGACACGTTTAGAACAAATGCTGCAAAATGCTGAGCGTGAAGTGTTCAATTTGACGGAATTGGTGGGCAATTGTATTGCAGGGTATCGTTTGGCGTATCCGAATCAACGCTTTCAAGCGGATTTGTTAGCCGTGCCGATGATTTTGGAAGGTGCACCCGATTTAATCGCACAAATGTTGGACAAACTGATTTCTAATGCGGTCGATTTTGCTGAGAAGGACAGCATCATTAAAGTACATGTCAGTTATGAAAAACATTTTGCACGGATTGATGTGCTCAATCGTGGGAATAAGTTGCCTGATGTGATGCAAGAACGTTTGTTTGAATCGATGGTGTCGTTGCGCCCACAAACAGGCAATCAAAAAGAGCCGCATTTGGGGCTGGGTTTGTATTTAGTGCGTTTGATTGCGGGTTATCACGGCGGGCAAGTCGGCGCAAGTAATAATCCTGAGGGCAATGGTGCAATGTTCACTGTGTTTTTGCCACTGACTTGGGAGTTGTAGGCTTTTGTAACATACCAGTCTCAAATGACACCTAAAGCATTTCTTTCTCAACTTTTTTTCAAAAGCTGTTTATGAAAATCCTCAAACGTATTATTTATAGCTTGAAGATGGGCTACCTTCATCGCGATGCTTTGGCACAATTATATTTGCGCACGCCATCGCAACAAAATACACTCGATATTGTACCTCAAGACTTGATAAAACAAGGGGTTAAAGTCTTAGTTTTGGATTTTGACGGTGTGCTGGCAGCGCATGGTGAATTATTGCCTGCCCCTGAAATAGCACATTGGCTGCAAAGTTGTTTGCAAATTTTTCCTGCAACTCAGATTTTTTTGTTATCAAATAAGCCGTTGCCTGCGCGGGTGGTATATTTTGAACGCTACGGCATTCGCTGTATTGCAGGTGTGCAAAAAAAGCCTTATCCCGAAGGATTGTTAAAAATTCAACAACTCACCCAGTGTCAAGCTTCAGAAATTTTGTTGGTTGATGATCGTTTATTAACGGGTGGTTTGGCGGCATGTATTGCACAAACGCAAATTTATTATGTAACACGCCCATTAATTGCATGGGGTAAACGTCCATTCGCAGAAAGCTTTTTTATGCTGATGCGTTGGGCAGAACGGCGTATCATCGCAAGATATAGCGTGACTGCGTTATAATCTTTGCATTTTAAGTATTCACGTAATTTTGACAGGTCTAAAAACGTATTCATGAGCACAGCGGCGATCCAACAAGCAAAACAATTACTCCGTTTGGCTTCTAAAAATCAACCCGATAAAATCTATAAAATTTTGAGCACGCCCATGGCGAATAGCACCACTAAATATAAAGGCGATGTGTTTGAATATTTTATTGCGGGTTTGTACGAAGGTTTGGGCTATACCGCCGTGGTTGGGGGGGGGAAAAATGACAAGGGTGCAGATATTGTGCTCTATAAAGGGCGTTCTCGGCTCAAAGTGGAAGCGGTGATTCAGGTCAAAAATTATAAAAGCCCTGTCTCTAAAGATACGCTGCGTACCACCTATATTAAATTTTTTGGTGACCACTTTTCAGGTGAGGACGGTTGCACAAAAATTTATCAGTGCCAACATTTTATTATCATTGCCTTAAATGGCTTTATTCAAAATGCGGATAGGTTTTCGCCGCCCAAAGGTTGCTCTATCGAGCATTATGATTGGTCAAATATCAGCCATTTGATTGAAGCCTATTCTGAAAAAAATCCTTCGAATCAATATCCTTATTTACGTTGGCTTGGAATTGCTTTCTTATTGGGGGCGGTGATTTTTGGTGTTAGCCGTTGTAGCAAATCAACAATCTCCACGATGGAGGACAAAGTCGCGAGTCTCAGCCCCGATCAAGTGCGTCGCTTACATAAAATTCCAAATAATCAAGCTATTAAACGGGATTGTGACCGTTATAAATTTAAGCAAGAAACCTGTCCTGAACAGTTAGTTCATGCTTATCGGGATCAATATGGCGACGGGGATTTAGCGATTGGCATACAGATTTATTTTTGCGGTGTGAACAATTTCAAAAAAGGGCAGTGTGATAAGTTGACGCAGAAAGCTGTGGACTATGTATTGGAATAATACAAGAAATGGTAATGATAAATAGCTAAGGATTTGAGCCGTTTATTGTCTGAATCAGGATTTACATACCCACTGATATTAATCATATATAGCTGTTTTCTTTAACTCTGTAAATCCTGATTCAGACAATCCTTAGTTCTAAGGGAAGGATCATTACTATCATCAAAATACATAAATAAGTAAGCGAAAAGAGAACCCCCGCATCATTTGTAATGATGCGGGGGTTTAGTATTAAAGCCCTGGCAGTGACCTACTTTCACATGGGGAGACCCCACA
>JBDLSS010000034.1:0-10612 GCA_039799345.1 Pseudomonadota bacterium | reverse complement strand
TTTAAGTATGAGATTAAGCTATTCATTTGTTATGAAGGGAATCAAATGGTTAAGGATGATAGTTGCTTAACTGTATATTATACATAATATTTATACTCTTTGATTAAGCCCTCCCCTAACGGGGGCTAAACACAAACAAGTTATGTAATGTTTAATATTTTAAGTCCCCTTTAGGGGATTTAGGGGCTGGTTTTAAGGTTTAGCCCTCTTTATAAGAGGTTGGGGCGCAGTTAAAACTTAATTGATGACACGCCCTAAGAGAATGTATGCTTAAAAGCTGCCAGAGTTTTCAAAATCCAGCAGCTCATAATTTTTACCCTTTGAATGAAGCCACAAATCCCTTAATCAAAGGCTCATAACGCGCCTTTTGATTTTCAGGATATTCAAAATAAAAAGTTTTGAATTGCTCCTGATGCAATAGCGTTTTCTGATAAAAAATCCGTCCTGAAATAAACCCAGAAACGATAAACCAATTATTTTTCAAAAGTTTATAAGTTACCACTTTTTTCGGATTATCTGCCAAACCGCCCCGAGACTCTTCCCGAAAACGTTCCACTAAAGATTCATCTAGCGCGTTACTTGAACCATAAACCAATAAATGTGCGTCTGCACCCTTAGATAGAAATTTCTGTCCATCACCATTATCAGCTTCTCCTTGCGGATATAAAACATTTTTGGGATAACTAATAGAAAATTCATATCTGGCATTGTGATAGGTTTTGTAAAGCCCCTCCGCCAATGCAAATGGTGTACAAAAAAATAAAACCAAAGCAAGAATAGAGTGTTGCATGGTTAATCGCTCAGAATTTTCAACAGCGAGGATTCGCTGTATTCAATATCGCTGATGCGCAAACCTACTTTTGTTTCAGTAACATGATAAGTAAGTTTGAGTGGTTTTTGCCCTTCATAATGAATTTCTACCCGCACCATTTCTACATCATTCATATTGGAAATGCTGACTTTTTTATGCTCGCTGGGGTCTTGTGATGCCCAAATTGGCGAGAAATCTAAATGACAAATTTCCTTGGTTTTTTTGACACAAGTACGATCTTTGAGAATCAGCCCCGTCAATTTGTTATCAAAATATTGCGCGAGCACTTCACGAGATTCATCTAGCAGAGTACGACGGTTTGAAGCGTCATCTGATTTGGTTTCCCAATCATAAGCTTTATACAATTGCGTAACTAAAGCTTTTGCAGTTTGAGCTTCAGCAAACACCACTGTGCTTGACAACATCGCCAATAGCCCGCAAATCAATAAATAAGTCCAAATGGAAAGTTTTTTATTCATAATGAAACCTTTTTTCAAAGTGGTACGGCTGAAACCTTCAACAGCAAAAATAATACCATGCAGACCAGAAAAACACTCAAATTCAAACATGCCGCCTAACAAGGCAGCTTGACGCTCTCTGCGCTATTATGGTGCAATAACTGAATACACCCTTAAAGCTTATAGGTAGATTTTTAAAAATATATTATGTAATACAATTAATTAACGTGGATTTTTATTAGGCATAAATATTGCCTAGTCTGTCATTACGCCACCAAATGGATTAAGGCATGATTCCAGCAGCCACCGCACAATACCTGATTGAATATTTAAGTACCGCAATTTTATGGCTTGATAAAGACTTACAACTACAATCCATGAATCCTGCGGCAGAAAATCTTTTAGAACTCAGTGCCAAACAAGCCTATGGTCTCAAAATTGACGAATTATTTCCGCACAGTGGTTTAAATAATAAACTACTTCGCAAAATGCTGAAAAAACGCTGCTCTATGATTGAGCGCGGAATGCCTTTGCACCTGCACAGTGCACGCTCAATTTTAGTAGATTGCTGCATTACACCGCTACAAGATGAACTCTATGGTAACAGCTTGTTAGTGGAACTTACGCAAGTGGATCAACACTTGCGCATCACCCGTGAAGAAAACTTACTTTTACAACAACAAGCAACTCGCAATATGGTACGCGGGCTTGCCCATGAAATAAAAAATCCTTTGGGGGGATTGCGTGGCGCAGCGCAATTGCTAGAACGTGAATTACCGAACCCCGATTTACGTGAATACACCCATATTATTATTGGGGAAGCAGATCGGCTACAAAATCTGGTGAATAGAATCTTATTGCCCAATACTTTATTGCACAAAGGCATGATTAATATTCATCAAATTTTAATGCGGGTACGTCAATTAATTCTGTCGGAGGCAGGGGAAGGCATCAAAATTATGACCGATTTTGACCCCAGCATCCCTGAACTTTACGCGGACGCGGATCAAATGATTCAAGCCGCATTAAATATCATTCGCAACGCCGTACAAGCCATGCAAAATTACGGCACGATTGAAGTGCGTACCCGCGTACAACGTCAAATGAATCTCGGCAGCAAACGCCATAAATTGGTGATCCGTATCGATGTTACTGACAATGGTCCTGGCATCCCTGCCAACATGATCGATCAAGTATTTTATCCGTTGGTGACAGGACGCGCCGAGGGCACAGGCTTAGGCTTATCCATTGCCCAGTCGCTAATTAATCAACACGGCGGTTTAATTGAATGCAGCAGCCAACCCGGTGAAACCGTGTTTACAATTTGGCTGCCTGTGGAGCATAAAGATGAAAAACTGTGAACAAGCCTGGGTGATTGACGATGATAAATCAATCCGCTGGGTCTTGGAAAAAGCCCTGACTCAAGCAGGCATACAAGTCAGTTGTTTTGACAGCGCAAATAGCATTCTCGCTAAGCTGAGCCAAACCACTCCAAAAGTGATTGTCACCGATATTCGAATGCCCGGCATGGATGGCTTGGCTTTGCTGGAAAAACTGCAACAATATCACCCACAAATCCCCGTGATTATCATGACCGCGTATTCTGACTTGGAAAGCGCAGTTTCTGCTTATCAAGGCGGCGCATTTGAATATTTACCCAAGCCGTTTGACGTAGATGATGCAGTGGATTTAGTACGACGTGCCATGCAACGCAGTCAAGAAAGTGCTGAGCCTGCGGAAGCTTATGTGCAAACCAGCGAAATTATTGGCTCAGCTCCCGCGATGCAAGAAGTGTTTCGTGCCATTGGACGCTTGTCGCGTTCTAATATCACTGTGTTAATCACAGGCGAGTCGGGCACGGGCAAAGAATTAGTCGCGCACGCTTTGCACCGCCACAGTTTGCGCGCAGCACAACCGTTTATTGCCTTGAATACCGCCGCAATTCCCAAAGAATTATTAGAATCTGAATTATTTGGACATGAGCGCGGCGCATTCACAGGCGCATTGACACAGCGGCGTGGACGTTTTGAACAAGCGGATCGCGGCACGCTATTTTTAGATGAAATTGGCGACATGCCTGCCGAGCTGCAAACCCGTTTGTTGCGGGTGTTGGCAGATGGGACGTTTTTCCGTGTCGGGGGACATACGCCGCTGAAAGTTGATGTGCGCATTGTTGCCGCCACTCATCAAAATTTAGAGCAGCGCGTGCAACAAGGTAGTTTTCGCGAAGATTTGTATCACCGTTTAAATGTGATTCGGATTCATTTGCCACCCTTGCGCAAACGTGGTGAAGATATTCCTGCCTTAACCCGCCATTTTTTAGTGTCCGCAGCGCAAGAATTAGGGGTAGAACCCAAAACTTTGCATCCTGAAACCGAGCGTTATTTAATGCAGTTGGAATGGGCAGGCAATGTGCGCCAATTGGAAAATACCTGTCGCTGGTTGACGGTGATGGCGGCGGGACAAGAAATTTTATTGGAAGATTTGCCGCCCGAATTACGCGCTCAAAATGCAAACACAGGTGAAGTCTCTGCCAATTGGGAGCAGAGTTTACGGCAATGGGCGGAACAACGTTTTAATGCGGGTGCAGAGGCTTTATTAGATGAAGCTTTGCCGCGTTTTGAAATGATTATGATTGAAGCCGCACTGAAACAAAGCGGTGGACATCGTCAAGATGCCGCCAAATTGCTGGGTTGGGGTCGAAATACTTTAACTCGGAAAATTAAAGAGTTGGGAATGAGTGAGGGTGAAGAATAGTTTTAACTATGTCCCTATTGCCTAAAACATTAGGTATCTATACATTTTTAATGGGTAGTGTAAAGAACTCAGGATTGTCTGAATCAGGATTTACAGGATTACCCGAATTAAACAGGATTAAACCCTAGGACGTGTCATCAATGAGGTTTTAACAGAAAGTAGCGCGTTTAAAAACCTTTAAAGAAGCCCCCAATCCCCTAAAGGGAGCTAAATACAAACAAGTTATTTAATGTTTAATATTTTAAGTCCCCTTTAGGGGATTTAGGGGCTGGTTTTAAGGTTTAGCCCCCTTTAGGGGGTGGGACGCAGTTAAAACTTAATTGATAACACGCCCTAGTCTTGTGAACTCCGCTTCAAACAATAAGCGAGCGATTTTAGAAAAACAAAAAACCTCAAGCTTTTCAGACTTGAGGTTTTTTTATTGCTGCATTGGCTAACAATTTAGCGTCTTTCTGCGGTATCTTCGATGGTTTTTCCCGCAGATTTAATGTCTTTACCCACACCAGCCACCGTGCCACAGCCTGCCAAACTCATAAAACTCAGACTTAAACCTGCAATCAGAATTACTTTAGCGAATTGTTTCATAGTGATAGACTCATTGATGCTGAAGATTTATATAATTCATAATTTATTGTGCCGCATTCTAGTGGGTAAATCAAGGAAGTCTTCAGGGTAAACGCATATAAAAAACTCAGATTAGAGAAAACAGAAGCTGACTAGATCGCTCAATTCGGCGTGAGTTATTTGCTGATTGTAATACGATTAGAGAATGGGAAACGCAGTGAAACATTAGATTTTCCAAATCCCAAAAAAGTTATGTTATATAATTACATTTTCAAATACAGGAGCAATGCTTATGATTATCATTATGCGCCCCAAGGTCAATGATGCGGAAGTGAATGCAGTCATCCAAAAATTAGAAGCTTTGGGATTGCAGGCAAATGTTTCGCGGGGGGTGGAACGCACCGTGATTGGCGCAATTGGCGAAGATCGGCATTTACACCAACCCGTGTTAAAAGCCATGCCCGGCGTGAGTGATGTTGTTCCTATCGTCAAGCCCTATAAAATCGTGGCGCGTGAATCCCATCCTGAAAATACCGTGATTGATATTAACGGCATCCTTTTGGGCGGCAATACGATTCAAGTGATTGGCGGTCCATGTTCAGTTGAAACCCAGCCTCAAATGGATTTAGCAGCCGAAGGCGTGGCGGCAGCAGGTTGCCGTTTGATGCGGGGCGGCGCGTTTAAACCGCGTACCAGTCCTTATGCGTTTCAAGGCGCGGGCTTGGAAGGTTTAAGCATGTTTCGCCAAGCTGCCAAAGTTCACAACTTGCCGATTGTCACCGAATTGATGGATGTGCGCATGTTGGACAGTTTTTTAGAGCAGGGCGTTGAAGTGATTCAAGTCGGCACGCGCAACATGCAAAATTTTGATTTATTGAAAGAATTAGGAAAAGTACATGTACCCGTGATTTTAAAGCGCGGTTTATGCGCCACCATTTCCGAATGGCTGATGTCCGCAGAATACATTGCGGCGGGCGGCAATCATCAGATTATTTTATGTGAACGCGGCGTGCGTAGTTTTGAAACTGCGTATCGGAACATGCTCGATGTCACTGCAATTCCTGTGTTGAAACGCGAAACCCATTTGCCTGTGATTGTTGATCCCAGCCATGCGGGCGGGAAAGCGTGGCTCGTGCCTGCGTTGGCAAAAGCCGCGATTGCTGCGGGCGCAGATGGTTTATTAGTCGAAATGCACCCCACGCCTTGTGAAGCTTGGTGTGATGCGGATCAGGCATTAACCCCGACGGAATTGCAAACTTTGATGGTTGAATTGCGTGCTTTGGCGAATGCGATGGGACGAGATTTGTAAGGTGTTTTTAGATAATTTTGGGTTGCTGATAGCAACCCAACCTATGAAGCTCTGTATTTTCGTTGGGTTAGCTACGCCAACCCAACCTACTTTAACTGCACCAGCTGAGAATGAGGCTTTTATTTTTTCCTAAATTGGAATAGGATTGTCTGATTAGTAACCACAACATCGAGGAGAATAATAAAATGCCTATCAACGAAAGTTTAGAACATGTATTAGACAAAGAATGGGAAAAAAAATCCCTAAAAGAAATCGTGAGTGCTTCACCTTCTGTACTAGAAGGCATATCTGACACTAAAGCTGAAGCATTAAAAGCAGCACTGGGTGTAAAAACTATTGAGCAACTCGCAACCAACAAATATGTATTGTGGGCTCAAGCTTTAACTACCTTAGCGAAAGCCGAAAAATAAGCAGGTTTCCTTAACATAACAAAGGTAGCTTTGTAGGTTGGGTTGCCAACGGCAACCCAACTAGTTGCTGTGTTTTCGTTGGGTTAGCTACGCCAACCCAACCTACGAGGCTTAAGTGCTGATTTGTCTGAACCATAATTCACACAATTACCCCAATTTACACAATTAAAGAAATTGTTGGAGATTTAATTGCGGTGATTATATTAATTAAGTCAATTGTGGTTCAGAATTTCTTAAAGAGAAAAAAAGCGTGTCTCATCTCACAACAAGACACGCTTTTTTCAATCTCAAAGCCTAGCGTTTAATCATCTTCCACCGAAGCGGTCATGTTAATGCCTTCAAAATTCAAGGCTAAATCATCGTTACGGACTTTGACAAATACCCGCCCGCCCTTTTCCAACTGACCAAATAGCAGTTCTTCTGCCAGCGGCTTCTTGATTTTTTCTTGAATCAAACGCGCCATCGGACGTGCACCCATCAGCGGATCGTAACCATGTTTTGCCAACCAAGCGCGGGCAGGTTCATCCACAGCCAGCGTAACATGCTTATCTTCCAATTGATTTTCCAGCTCAATAATAAACTTGTCCACCACTTGGGCGATATTTGACGAACTCAAGCCCTTAAAGTGCACAATCGCATCTAAACGATTACGGAATTCTGGGCTGAAAGTGCGTTTAATCACCTCGCCCGCATCGGTCGAATGGTCTTGGGTTTTAAAACCAATCGACGCACGATTCACTTGCTCTGCGCCCGCATTCGTGGTCATCACAATGATCACATTACGGAAATCCGTTTTACGCCCGTTAGTGTCGGTCAAAGAACCATGATCCATCACTTGCAGCAATAAATTAAACACATCAGGATGCGCTTTTTCGATTTCGTCCAGCAACAACACCGAATGCGGCTGTTTATTAATCAATTCGGTCAATAAACCACCTTGATCATAGCCGACATAACCGGGCGGTGCACCGATTAAGCGTGAAACGGTGTGACGTTCCATGTATTCCGACATGTCGAAACGCACCAACTCAATGCCCATAATCCGCGCCAATTGCCGCGTGACTTCGGTTTTACCGACACCCGTAGGCCCTGCAAACAAGAACGAACCAATCGGTTTTTCCAAATGCCGCAAGCCAGAACGCGCCATCTTAATTGCAGTGGACAGACTTTCAATCGCTTGATCTTGCCCGTAAACCACCATTTTCAAATCGCGATCCAAATTCTGTAACATTTCCTTGTCGGACAAAGAAACATTCTTGGGCGGAATCCGTGCGATTTTGGCAATAATTTGTTCAACTTCGTTCACGCCAATAGTTTTCTTGCGCTTAGACGCGGGTTGTAAACGTTGCCGTGCGCCCGCTTCATCAATCACATCAATCGCTTTATCGGGCAAATGTCTATCGGTGATATAACGTGCCGACAATTCTGCCGCCGCCCGCAAGGCTTGACGCGCATATTTCACTTCGTGATGTTCTTCAAAACGCGATTTCAAGCCGTACAAAATTTGCACAGTTTCTTCAACGCTAGGCTCGCCCACATCGACTTTTTGGAAACGCCGCGCTAGGGCACGATCTTTTTCAAAAATGCCACGATATTCTTGATAAGTGGTTGAACCGATACAACGCAATTCGCCTGAAGACAGCACAGGCTTAATCAAATTCGAGGCATCCATCGCACCGCCAGAAGCCGCGCCTGCGCCTATGATGGTGTGAATTTCATCGATGAATAATACCGCGTTGGGTTCTTTGCGCAATTGGCTCAAAATCGCCTTGAGACGTTTTTCAAAATCGCCCCGGTATTTTGTGCCCGCCAACAATGCACCCATGTCCAAGGAGTAAATCGTGCAATCCAGCAGCACTTCTGGGACTTTTTTATCGGTGATCATCTTGGCTAAGCCTTCGACAATCGCGGTTTTACCCACGCCTGCTTCACCGACAAAGAGGGGATTATTTTTGCGCCGTCTGCATAAGATTTGCAGGGTGCGTTCGATTTCAGCTTGTCGCCCAATTAAAGGGTCAATCTTGCCCATCATCGCTTGTTCATTCAGGTTCAGGGTGTAAGCTTCGAGCGGATTTTTAGCGGTATTAGAATCGCCGCTGCCGTCTTCATCTTGCCCTGATAAATCATTGATATTCGGGCTTTCGTTATCAACTTTGGAAATGCCGTGGGAAATATAATTGACCACATCTAAACGGGTCACGTTTTGTTTTTCGAGGAAAAAGACTGCCTGAGACTCACGCTCGCCAAAAATCGCAACCAGCACATTTGCGCCAGTCACTTCTTTTTTACCTGAAGATTGAACGTGAAACACCGCACGTTGTAACACGCGCTGGAAACCTAGGGTTGGCTGAGTGTCACGATCATCTTTTTTCGACAGCTTAGGCGTGGTTTCTTCCAAAAAAGTGCTGAGGTCACGTTTAAGCAGGTTTAAATCCATGCCACAGGCGCGTAAAACTTGCGTGGCAGCCGCATTGTCAATTAAGGCGAGTAATAGGTGTTCGACCGTAATAAATTCATGACGCTTTTGGCGGGCGTTCTGAAAAGCACTGTTTAGGGTCGCTTCAAGTTCTTTGCTTAACATGTTGTAAGACCTCTTTTTTTAGGGTGTCAGGCTTTTTCCATCGTACACAGCAGAGGATGCTGATTTTCCCGCGCATAACGATTGACTTGTCCTACTTTGGTTTCGGCAATTTCGCGGGTATACGTCCCACAAATGCCTTTCCCCTGTGTGTGCACCTGCAACATAACGCGGTAAGCTAATTCGGGAGGCATCGCAAAGAAGGTTTCTAAGACATGCTCCACGAAATCCATAGGGGTATAATCATCATTTAATAATACGACTTTGTAGAGGGGAGGTCGCTTTAATTTAGGCTTTGCCTCGAGCAACTCTAGGTCGTCGTTTGGTGAGGAAGAAGGTGATGGTGCCATATAGTTTTAAGTGTAGTTGAACTTAACTCAAGTTTCCTGATTGGGAGATAGCAACCGATATTCGGTGATATTTTGACGAATAAGCGCAAATGCGCGGTGCAGTTCTATCTTGGGTGCTGTAATCTAGCACAAATTATACCCGTGACACAGTAGCCATTCGTATGATAAAAAGAGAACTAGACTCAGTCTATTCTTAAGCGTAAGATTGTACAATAATAAGTATTATTATTTATTTTTCAATGGCTTGTAATAAATTTAATTTTAAAAAGAGATTTTGCAAGAGTGAATACACAGAATAACAAGGCTCAAAGCTTATTAGCTGCGGGATTATTTCGCCGCTTAGCAGCAATTTTTTATGACAGTTTGCTACTTTTTTCCACGCTGTTCATGGCAACTTTATTAGTTCAACCCTTGACCAAGGGCAATGTCAGCCTGATTTATCAATTGTATTTATTGGCAATTATCTTTTTCTATTTCGCCTATCCTTGGAAAAAAAGCGGACAAACTTTAGGGATGTTGGCGTGGCGAATTCGCTTGGAATCAACCACGGGACAAGCTTGCACTTGGCAACAATTGGCGATCCGTTTTGCGGTGGCGATTGTTTCGTGGCTGATTGCAGGTTTGGGGTTCTGGTGGGTGCTTTTCAATCCCGAACGTCGTGCGTGGCATGATTTAGCCTCGTCAACGCGCTTGGTGTTTGTGCCGAAAGTTTGATAACTGCATGTATCCATAAACTTTAAATGTAGTTAATGTAGGGTGGGCATTGCCCACCATCACGTATCGAGTTACAACTCTAGGTGGGCAATGCCCACCCTACTGAAGTTAAAATCATTTCACCGTAACAAATTATTTACCCTTCATCTGATTGATTAGGAAGCTTAATGTCTCATCCTGCGTTTACCTGCCTGCGCCGTGTCCACATTCCCACGTTAAATGTCGAATTACAGGAATATCGCCACCTTGTGACGGGGGCGCGACATTTGCACCTTGCGGCAGACGATACTAATAATGTATTTGCAGTCTCCGTGCCCACCGTGCCCCAAGATTCCACAGGGGTGGCGCATATTCTGGAACACACCACTTTATGCGGTAGCGTACATTATCCCGTGCGTGACCCGTTTTTCATGATGACACGCCGCTCGTTAAACACATTTATGAATGCCTTCACCAGCAGCGATTGGACGGCTTATCCTTTTGCCAGCCAAAACGTGAAAGATTTTGAAAACTTACTGCATGTGTATTTAGACGCGGTATTTTTCCCGATTTTAGACCCCTTGGATTTTGCCCAAGAAGGACACCGTTTAGAATTTGCCACGCCCAATGACCCCAGCCAGCCTTTGGTACGCAAGGGCGTGGTTTTCAATGAAATGAAAGG
>JBDLSS010000033.1:0-3202 GCA_039799345.1 Pseudomonadota bacterium | reverse complement strand
GCCTTCTCTACGCTCATTGCTTAAAAAATAACTGCATTGTTCACTTTTATTTTGAGGAGTATCAACAATACTCCAGCGGTATTTATCTCCTTTAAAATGAGTTCCAAGAAAATTTGTCTTTACCTCCCAAATAAGACCAGTGTCGTTATCTAAAACACAAGACCAATTTTCAGATTCATCTGGCAACTCAGCACCATTAAAATCAAGCTTTACAAAGCGAGAATATTTTTCAGCCTCGGGTTCCTTTTTTACAGGGCTATTTGAAATTGGTGTAGTGCTATTCTTAATAGCATTGGATGAATCTAAGCCATCCATTGACGTGGGAGCATTCGATGGGTAAGCGTTCATTCTGCCACGTAACGATCTTTCTCTTGCAAAACTGATCTCAGTGGATTATCTGCGAATTTTTCTTTCCAACAGCGCGGCGTCAAATCGATAACCTGATTTGCAGGATGGGTGCTGATGCGCTGCAACACATCAGTCAAATAAACGCATGGGTTAATTTTGTGTAACTTGCAGGTGCTAATCAAACTTTGAATTAAGCCCACATGTTCTGCCCCCAACTCTGTCCAACAGAACATCCAATTCTTGCGGCCCAATGTGATGGGGCGAATTTCTCGCTCGAGATGATTGGTATCCATTGGCACCTGTGGGTCTTCCAAAAACACACGCAACTCTGTTTCGCGAGTGACAACATAATTGAGGGCTTGGCGTAATTTATGTTTGGGCGTTAACTCTTGCCGTTGTAATTGCTTTAGGCACCATGCAAAAAATTCATCAACAATTGGTTTGGTATGGGCGAGGCGATACTCACGTTTTTTCTCGTCAATGAGTTTTCTTTCGATAATGGATTTTTCAATACTGTACAGTCGACCAATAAAATCCAACGCTTGATCAACGGCAACTTTATCCAGTGATTCGGCCTCAATAAATTGTCGACGACTATGAGCCCAACATTGTGCGTGAGTAATGTCGTTCGTTTGTTCTGCAAAGCGCGCATAGGCCGCATAGCCATCTGTGATGAGCGTGCCCTTAAATTGGCCTTTCAACACATGTTCAATATGCTGTCGCCCTCGGCTTTCGTTAAACGTGAAAACGACTTCATGATCTTCGCCGTAAATGGGCCAGAAGTATCCCGTTTTCATTTTTCCCTTATGTTCGCGACTCGCTTTTATGGGGACTACTCGTATCATCCTGATACTCGCCCTTACGGGCCAACCTTCGGTTGTACAAATTCGTTCCATACGAATTTGTCATCCATCGCCAACACTTTGCTTAATAAAACATGCGCCAATTGCGCTTCAACAATCGGCCGTAGTAATTCAATTGCGCGTTTTACCCAATTGGTTAAGCTTGCGCGACTTACGGTGATGCCTTGATAACTCATTCGTTGATGTTGGCGATACAAAGGCAAATGATATAAAAATTTATCCACCAGTAAACCGACTAATAAACTCACATCAGCAAGGCTGCTATCCAATACTTGATTCGGCATTGCGGTGGTTTTTACCACCTGTGTCTCTTTGTGCTTGATGACAGGCGTCTCATACTGCAATACCACATAGCTCGCTGGTTGTTGAGCGAGCTTGCGACTAATTTTGGTATCAATAATCTCATAATCTTGTGCAGCATCACCTTGAAGCTCGGGTGGATTAACGCGAATAATTTCAACCGGAACTCCATCGCTAAAGCGTAAGCCTGCATCCGTAGTGCAATCATCGGGGCGATTCTTTTTGGCGGTGCCGCGCTCGTAAGTAATGGTTTGCTTTTTATCCTCAGCAAGCACGTCTGTCGCTGTTGCTTCGGTGAGTAAATCACCTTGGTGGGGATTTTCAATTAAACGTTTTTCGGATTTACTACCAAAGAGTTGTTTTTCAAACCAGTCAATGCGCGCTTTGAGTTGGAGAATTTCGTCGCGCAGCAGCGCATTTTCTGCCATTAACATGGTGTAGGCAGAAGCGGTGATGTCGGCGGTGATTGTGTGGATTTGTTCAGTATTTTGCATGCGTGGATTATACCAAACACAAGCAGAATATTAGAGTGAAAAACGTTTGTACTGCTTAATTTTTTTCATTTCAATACCATCCAGTAGCAAACGCAAGCTGAGCCAATCCAATAATTTTTTTGATTCACTGGATGCTGTGCGATTAAATTGGCCTTGCTCTAAGCGTTTACACCAAATGCAGTAACCAGAGCCATCAAAGTAAAATATTTTAATGTGGGTTTTACGGCGATTGATAAAGACATAAAATTGTTTGCTGCTGGGATTGTCGCGCAATTGGTTGGCGATTAATCCCATGAGCCCATCGAAGGATTTGCGCATATCCACGGGTTGGGTGCATAACCAAATCGGTTGTTGTGGTTCCACTATCATGACGAGGATTGACTCAGTACTAATTCAACGCCATTGCCAAGCTTCAGCACAATATTCCATGAGGGGTGGGTTGTGGTAGCCAACGATTGAAGATCGATAAAAGTAGACGGGGAATTCTCAGTCACTTTTTCCTTGGTGCTAAATTGATGGCGCCATTTGCAAAAACTGGCGTAAGCAATTCCGTGGGCGTCACAGAATTTAGGTGCCGTTAGCGTTGATTGTTGGAAATCAGCGATGACTTTTTCCCAGTAGGTGGCATTGTGTCGTTGGTAAGGTGTGCGGCTCATGAGTTTCTCTGTGGTCGGTTACTAACAGAGGCTAGATTATCGCGCGAACCAGTGATTTTAAATGACGTGGTGGAATGAACGGTTACGGCGAAGCATCATGGTTTAAATCCTTATCATTATCTGACACGGGTATTTAAATGTCTTCCCCAAGCGCAGACACTTGAGGATGTTGAGGCGTTGCTACCTTGGGCTTTGTCGCAGAATGTCAACAACCGATTAGAGGTTTGAGATTGAGCGCTTACGTTTCGAAGACAGTAAAACAAAACAGCAAAAAATAAAAATCCTTGGTGCAGTCGATTTTATCTGGAAGTTGATGCAGCACGTTTTACCGCGCGGCTTTCGCCGTGTGCGTGACTATGGATTTTTACACGCGAATGCTAAACGTCTGTTGCTGCAAGTACAGTTGGTATTGGGCGTAACACCCGCTGCCGCCTCAGCTAAAAAGCCCATGCATTGCCGTTTTTGCAAAGGCATCGTAAAAGTTGTGCAGGTGTTCGCGCAAAAAATACCGCTGCTATTTCGTCGTGCGGTGAAGACTACC
>JBDLSS010000032.1:0-3559 GCA_039799345.1 Pseudomonadota bacterium | reverse complement strand
AAGCTTGATGATAAGGTTTGAGCAGGGTTTGCATATTGGCGATTTTGTCGGCATTGGCTACCAAATCTGAACTTTCGGGCACAAACAGATTGACGGCAAATGGGGCCGCGGTGAGGCAACGCACTGCGTCGATTTGCTCGGACAATTGGGCAGGGCTTAAATAGCCTGCACCAATCGAACCTAAACCGCCTGCATTACATACGGCTGCCACGAGT
Organism: Pseudomonadota bacterium; assembly: GCA_039799345.1. Classification (GTDB taxonomy): domain Bacteria; phylum Pseudomonadota; class Gammaproteobacteria; order Beggiatoales; family Beggiatoaceae; genus JAQTYU01. The sequence goes on along the minus strand of JBDLSS010000032.1, from coordinate 3,344 downwards.
TCGGGACTGCTTGCGCCGCCTGCCATAGGGGCTTGAATGATGGGGTATTGAATGCCGAGATGTTGGGCAATGGGGTTATTCTTCCACATAAGATTCTCTTTTTCTGAGTGCATGGGAAGGGGTAAATTAGCATGTTGAGGGGGGATTGGGAATGTTTTTGTGGACTTATTGTCAGAATCAGGATTTACAGGATTATCCGAATTTTCAGGATTAAAGAAAGAAGCTTAAATTTTTCCATAACTGGAAGCTCATCCTGCTTAATTCGGGTAATCCTGCAAATCCTGATTCTGACAATAAGCGGGCTAAAATTCTTACTTATTTGGCACTCCCCAACAAACGATTAATACTCACCACAACCGTTTCACCAAGCTTCGCAGTTTCAACTTGTCCCACATAATCCCCTGTTTGTGGTAACGCATTCCCGCTGCTCGATACCCGCGCCATTACCGTGACTTCACTGAAATTCGATAGTTTCATGCTTGGAGTCATGGTCATGCTGTCATCTAGAGTAATTTTTAGCGGTAAATCTTTCACTTGTTTTTTCACCACCGCCAAGGGCATCGGCGTGCCTTGTTTAGCGCGGGCATAAATAAACACGGTGTCGGTAGGATTTACTTTTGACAACACGTCAGCCGTAAGACTGACCTCAACCTGCAACTGCGCCGTGCCCGCTGCTTTAGGTAAAGTTGCCGTGTTAGGTGTTGCGATTGCGTTTAATACCATCGGTTTCATCAAACGCTTGGCTTCATTAATTTGTTCTAACAAACTTTGACGATCTTCGGTTTCATTTTCAGGAATTTGCGCCAGTAAACGCTGCCAATATTCCACTGTCATTGCATAATCTTTACGTTGTGCTGAGGACAAACCCGATAACCACAAGGCTTTAGGTAATTCTGGATTTAAAGAAAGCGCAGTTTTTAGTAATTCACTGGGTTTTCCCGACAAATCCCCATTCGCACTCATGCCCAAAGTTTCAGCAAAATCAACAAATAATTGTGGGTTTTCGTTACCCGCCAAGGCAAGTGCTTTGGCATATGCAGCAATCGCTTCAGGATAACGATTTAACACAGTGTAAGAACGCCCCAACATATACCAACCTTTAGCATCATCAGGCTTTTCTTCCAAACGTTTGACCAATTTTTGAACCATTTCTTCCAAATTGGGTGGAATTTTGCTTTGTGCAGATTTCTCGCTAGGCACGGGCTTTTCCGAAGTTGCTAGTAAATAATCGGACGATTTTAAATAACCGCCAATCGCGAGCACTGGCAAAATTATCCCGACAACAATTCCCGCCCAACGTCCACGCGGTGTGGTAATTTGAGTTTCAGAAGTTTCCACATCATGTAATAAGGTTTGGTCTAATTCTAATTTGGCAAGTTCCCGCAATTCAGGGCTTAAATTTTCGGCTTCTAATTCCACAAGCCGTTCTTTGTAAATCGCAATATTCGTAGCGCGTTGGTTTACTTGGGAAACAGACTTGCTAGTTTTCAACAAGGCAGGCATCACAAAGGCGAGCGCGAGCGCGGTTAAGGTGGCGGCAGTAATCCAAAACAATATAAGCATGGTTAATCTTAATCCTTATTCGTCTAGCAAATGCTTGAGTTTATCGCGTTCGGTGCTGCTTAAATCTTGCGGTGCAGGGGCGCTCTGTTGGCGGCGAATGAAATAAATTAAGATTCCAATCCCGAATAATAATAACAAGCTAGGCGCAATCCATAGCACGGCGGTAGACGCTTTAAATGGGGGGCGATACAGTACGAAATCACCATAGCGCGATACTAAAAATTCGATAATTTGCGCGTCGCTTTGCCCTTGAACGATTAAAGTGCGGACTTGGTCGCGTAAATCTTGGGCAAGATCGGCATTGGAATCAGCCAGCGATTGATTTTGACAAACCACACAGCGCAATTCTGCTGAAAGTGTTTTATAGCGAATTTCTTGGGTGGGATCGCTAAAAATCGCAGTGGTTTTGTCAATCGCAGTGGCAACCGCACTGCTTATTAATAAGCTAAATAGCAGGATGATTCTGTACATGGCACGTATTTTGACCTGTGAAAGAAAATCGTGGTGTGATTTATGGGATTGAAGCATGGCTTAAACTAGACCAGTTGTACAAACTATAGTAAATCAACTTAAAAAATAGACTTAGGAGTTATGCAGTTGAAATACTAATTTTTTATTTACAATGAGTTAGTGTTATTCTCTATACAAACATATTTCTAGTAAAATTAAATAGTTACTGATTCAACTGCATAACTCCTAAGTTTGTTTAATCATCAACTGCCCAGCAAGTAATTTGCCGAGCACACTTTGTTTTGCCTAAAAATGTCCTCAATTAAGCTTAATATCGCCTTGATAATTAAACGGCACTTTCGGTGCCCAATTTAATAAACTCAGTTCACCATCTAATTTGTAACTCACATTGCGTCCTAAAGTTTGCCATTGCTTCAATTGCCCCAACAAACCACCCAAATCGCTGATCACATTTAAACTTAAACGTTTCTCACCATGTGATGGAATCAGTACGGATTCATTCGCCTGCCCTTTGGCAAATGGCGCATTGTTTAAGGTGAGTCCATAAGTCAGCCCATTTAAAGGCAAAGGGAAAGCGTTGGGATTCTGAATATTCAGTTCTAAACGGTAACTTTGTGAAAACAAACCCGCATTGAGCAAACGTAAATCGGTAAGGCTCACTTTTGGGGTTAGAATTTCGGGTTGTAAAGCGGCGCAGGCGGTTAAAAAGCTGCTCAGCAATAAACAAATCATCAAACGTTTCAAGATATTTTCATTCCATGGAAACTAATTAAAATCAGTCTTTGGCTAAATTCGCGACGTGCTGCATTTCCATTTCAATAGACGTGTTGATAATGGCTTGATAAACGCGCTCAATTAACAATGGACTCGCACCATGTTCATGTGCCAAACCTTCCACTTTACGCATCACTTGCGTTACCCGTTGTGGGGCTTGGGCTTCAGCCATCGTTTTCTTAAATCGTGCCGCTTGTTGCACGAATTGGCTGCGTGTAGCCAATAGTTTCACAATTTGCTGATCTAATAGATCAATTTGTTCTCGTACTTCTTCCAAGTTTTCGCATAGTTTCATTGAAAAATTCTTTCTGTGTAAATGGAAAATGTGAGCATAGCATGAAAGTAGTGTGAACCCTATCTTGTTCAGGGGGCTAATTTTTTATAAGCTGAGTTCGATACCATTAAAAATATAACCGATTGTTTATTCAGTAAAAAATTAAGTGCTTTGTTAATATTTTTGCAGGATGATTGCTCTCATCACTAAGCTGATAAATTAGAGCTGTAACAGATTATATTTAAAAAATTATTTGCCATAC
>JBDLSS010000031.1:0-4791 GCA_039799345.1 Pseudomonadota bacterium | reverse complement strand
AGGCTCTTGACACGATGGCTGAGGCGATTACGCAACGTCTTCATGATACGCATCCCGTGTGTTTAAGCGTGATGCTGGGCGGCTTAGTGCCCACAGGGCAATTATTGCCCCGCCTGAACTTCCCCTTGGAACTCGATTATATTCATGCCACGCGCTACCTTGGATCAACCGAAGGCGGCGAATTACACTGGTTAAAATATCCAACGATTAGTTTATTAGATCGCACGGTTTTAGTCATCGACGATATTTTAGACGAAGGTCTCACCCTCAGTGCGATTGTGGAATATTGTCAACGCGCTGGCGCAAGACAAGTGCTCACCGCAGTGATGCTGGAAAAACAACGGGCGCGTCCTAAAGCGGCAATTCAAGCAGATTTCGTGGGTTTACTCGTGCCAGACCGCTACGTCTTTGGCTATGGCATGGATTATCAAGATCAACTGCGTTATGCCGCTGGAATTTATGCGGTGCACGGTTTATGAAAAAAATTGCCATTATCGGAGGCACGGGCCTGCAAAATCTCACAGGTTTTAGTCCCGAAAGTGAAGACTATTTTAATACACCTTATGGCACGCCTTCCGCGCCCTTATTGCAGGGCACATTTGCAGGAAAACCCGTGGTTTTCCTCGCACGTCATGGCAAAGCACACAGCATTCCCCCTCATAAAATTAATTATCGTGCAAATATTTGGGCTTTGCATTCTGTCGGGGTGCGCGAAGTGTTAGCGGTGGCGGCGGTGGGTGGTATTCATCGGCACATGTTGGCAAAACATTTGGTGATTCCACATCAGTTGATTGATTATACTTGGGGACGTGAACACACGTTCTTTGAAGAAAATCATGTGCAACATATTGATTTTACAGAACCTTATACCGAAAGATTGCGGCAAAAACTCATTCATGCTGCAAGCACGCTGTCATTTGAGACTCATGAACAAGGGGTTTATGGCGCGACACAAGGGCCACGTTTAGAAACTGCCGCAGAAATCGAGCGCATGGCGTGGGATGGCTGCGATATTGTCGGGATGACAGGAATGCCCGAGGCGGCTTTGGCGCGTGAAATGGGTTTGGAATATGCCTGTTGTGCCGTCGTTGCCAATGCTGCCGCAGGGCGTGGCGACGGAATGATTACCATGACAGAAATTGAAGAAAATTTAGTGAACGGCATGGAAAACGTGCGCCAGTTGTTGGCGGCGGCGTTGCAGGTTTTATAAAAATTTCCTGTTGCATGTATTGGTAGTGCTAGCAGGATTAAACCCTACTCCTTTGAATCCTGATTCAGACAATAATTAGCTGTTTATCACTGTAATTCCTATAAATATAAATGTTTATCTCAAATAAACTTGTAAAATCCTCACCGCTAAAGCGTTAGAACGAGATAAATAGTTATGGTATTTATGTAGATACCTATTGGATTATGAAATGAGGATAAGTTTAAATATCCGATTCGCTGTTATTCTAATTTCTATTAATTTCAAGCAGTCACTTCAAAATGTCACAAGCAGCTACTCTTATCGTCGGCATGTCGGGCGGCGTTGATTCCTCCGTTTCAGCCTTATTACTCAAGCAACAAGGCTATGACGTGCAAGGCTTATTCATGAAAAATTGGGAGGAAGACGACACTTCCACCTATTGCAGCGCGGCGGAAGATTTGCGCGATGCCCGCGCCGTGTGTGAAAAACTCGAGATTCCCTTGCACACCGTTAATTTTTCCAGTGATTATTGGGATAACGTGTTTGAATTCTGCTTGCAAGAATTTCAAGCAGGGCGCACTCCCAATCCTGATGTGTTATGTAATCGTGAAATTAAATTCAAAGTGTTTCTCGAACACGCGCAACGTTTGGGCGGCTGTGCGATTGCCACAGGACATTATGTGCGCCGTGGCACGCAAGGCGATGAGTTTCAATTGCTCAAAGGCTTAGACCCGAATAAAGACCAAAGCTATTTTTTATACATGATTGGACAAGCGCAACTCGCACAAAGTTTATTTCCCGTGGGCGCGTTGCCCAAAGAGCAAGTCCGCCAACTCGCGCAGCAGCACGATTTAATCACCCACGACAAAAAAGACAGCACAGGCTTATGTTTTATCGGGGAAAGACCATTTAAAGAATTTCTGGCGCGTTTCATTCCTGCTCAAAAAGGGCTTATGGTCACACCCGAGGGTAAAGTCGTCGGCGAACATGATGGGGTGATTTATTACACTTTGGGACAACGCCAAGGTTTAAAAATTGGCGGTTCGACTGCGGGCACGGGCGAACCTTGGTATGTGTTGGGGAAAAATGTCGCGGAAAATTGCCTGATTGTGGGACAAGGACATAATCATCCGCTGTTATTCAGCCAGCGAGTGCAAGGCATTGATACGCATTGGATTGCAGGATACGCGCCTGAAATTCCCTTACGTTGCACGGCGAAAACCCGTTATCGCCAAGTGGATCAGGCGTGTGAAATTATCAGTTTGGAAAATGGCAACTGTGAAGTGCACTTCGAGAATCCCCAGCGTGCAGTGACACCGGGGCAATCTTTGGTTTTCTATCAAGGTGAAGTGTGTTTGGGTGGGGCAATTATTGCTGCTAGCGACTGATGCTGGCTAATTGCTGTTTCGCGCTTGCGAGAATTTTGCCGCGTGAAAACAGCAATTGCCAACGCGTGCCGCCTTTTTGTCGCCACAGCACCGCAGAGCGAATACCTGCCAATAATAAGGCACGAATCCGATTGGCATTGTGTTCGTTTTCTAAATGGCGTTGTTCGCCCACCACTTGAATACGATAATCAAAAGTGCTGAGCGTGCGCACATACAGTTTGCCCACTTGGGAAATCATCACCATTTGGGTATAGGCAATATCTTTGTTTTGTTCGGCAATGCTTTCAATGCCTGAATGCACGGCGCGGGTCATGGGCGTGTCTTGGATAAATTTGCGCTCTAACACCATGATGCTGAATACATATTTCAGCACTTCTAAATCACGTTTATTGCTGTCTTCAAGCGCGGCGCAGAGGTGCTGCAAACCAAGGCGTAAGCCTGTTAAACCGCCATAAACGTCTTCACAGCTTTTTGCGTCTAATTTAAAAATACTGCCAATGCTGCTATCAAAAGCCGATTGTTCGACTAAGCCTTGACGCGCAACTTGTTTCACCAAGGTTGCAGCCTGAAGAATGCCTGCTAATGCAAGTGTAGTTTCTTGAATACTCATGAGGGGGTCGTCAGTTCGTTGGCTGGTCGGCAGTTTTTGGGAGAACTCCATGCAAAACTGCTGAATTGGGTGGAACAATGATGATAAACTCTGCGTATTGTAGCAAATCACAGACAGACTGTGTGCGACTTGTCGCGGCTCTGTTAAAAGTGCATTGCGTCCTTGCAGTTGTTTGTCTGAATCAGGATTTACAGGATTACCCGAATTAAACAGGATTAATGCCTACTAACCAATAGCAAAAGTTAAGCTTTTCTCTCTAATCCTGTAAATCCTGATTCAGACAAGTAAAACTCAAAAGCCCCTAGCCCTCTTTTTCAAAGGGGGTGCACACCGACAACCCTTTAATAAATATTAAGAAGATTTTGATGAACTTAAATATTCTGGTGTTATATTACAGCCGTCACGGACATGTCGCGCAGATGGCGCAGAAAGTCGCGCGTGGCATTGAAGAAGTCGAAAATTGTCAGGCAATGGTGCGCACAGTGCCGCATGTGTCTGCGGTGTGTGAAAGCGTCGCCCCGAGCATTCCCGACAGTGGCGCGCCTTATGTGAGTTTGGAAGATTTGCAAAATTGTACGGGCTTGGTTTTGGGCAGCCCCACACATTTTGGCAATATGGCAGCCTCGCTTAAATATTTTCTCGACCAAACCAGCGGGTTATGGTTATTGGGCGCGTTGGTGGGCAAACCTGCGGCGGTGTTCACTTCAACAGGGAGTTTGCATGGCGGGCAGGAAACCACTTTATTATCAATGATGTTGCCTTTATTACATCACGGCATGTTATTGGTGGGATTGCCATATACGGAAAGTGCTTTATTAACCACCAAAACAGGCGGCACCCCTTACGGCGCAAGTCATTTGGCTGGCGCAGATAATGCAAACAGTCTCAGCGATGAAGAACAGCGTTTATGCCGCGCCTTGGGAAAACGGGTCGCACAAACCGCAGCACGGTTAAATCATTTATGAATGGATTAAAAATCAGTCGCGCCCTTGCTTTGGGTGGATATTTTGGCTTATTTTTTTGGCTATTGCTGAGCAACACCGTGTTAATGCCATCACGCTTATTTCCTATTGCTTTGGTGCTATTAGTGTTGGTGATGCCGCTGACATTTTTCATGCGCGGTTTATTAAATGGCAATTTAAGAACGCATATTCTTGCGAGCTACATTTCCTTGTTTTACCTTGCCTTGGGCATCAGTGATATTTTTTCTTATCCGATGCAGCGCGAATACGGCATTATTGAAGTGTTATGCAGTGTGGCGTGGTATGGCGGCGCATTGTGGTATGTGCGGCAACGTTTGCGCCAACAGGCAAGTGAAATATTGATTAAATAGTTTTAAGTTCTGCTTTGGAAAACATTGCCACCCATATAGTCCTGTAATAACCTGATTATAAAAAACTTAACTAGGGCGTGTCATCAACTAAGTTTTAACTGCGTCCCAACTCCCTAAAAGAGGACTAAACCTTAAAACCAGCCCCTAAATCCCCTAAAGGGGAGGGCTAAATCATTAACGGTTATTTAATTTAAGAGCAATAGGTTACATACACTTTGCTATTTATCACTGTTTTTCTATTTTCTGTTTTGATAAGTTTGACCAGCTAATT
>JBDLSS010000030.1:0-5566 GCA_039799345.1 Pseudomonadota bacterium | reverse complement strand
GTGTTTTAGTGCGTTTTGCGGACACGCCACTGCCTGAAATCACGCTGGGATCATAGATACCCGCGCTGAGTTGCAAGCCTTTGAAACTGGGTGTGGTATAACGTATAGAAGGATTAAAGTTATTATAAACATAGCCATATCCAATACGCCCTAAAGTCGTACCGCCACCATTCACGCCGCCTTGCACCCCAACCCCAAACAGCGTCATGTCGGTGAGCAGATTTTTACCTTGATATAAACTTAAAGCACGCCCGACTAAAGCTTCACCAAAATTGCCTTCTACTTTAAAGAAAGCTTCACGCAAATCGATTTGTGAGCCGAACGCATTTTTCGCTTGATCCGCATTTTGAATTTGTGGATAGAAGCCAATGCGTGCACTGCCGCGTAAACCATCAACCAGCGGTGACTTCACATTAAAACCGAACACAGCAGGCAATAAGCCAGTGCGCACCCGCGTACTGTCTTGATTGCTGCTGATATTGCCTCCTGCGGTGTTCAGGGGTTTGATGTCTTGGCTTTCATTCACCAAGAAACCGTTCACACTGCCATCAAAACTCACTTCCCAACCATTGTCGCCGCCAACCACGACGACAGCACTGGCAGAATTTGCCAGCAAGGCGAGGCAAGCCGAGCTTAAAATACGGCCTAAATTACGTTGTTTTACAGACATCACAAAACTCCTCTCTCTCCTCCTAAGAACTCTTTACGGTGCGCAGTCTTTTGGTGTTTATGAGCCACTTAGGAGATAGGCTTATATTTAAGTTTCGCATCACAGCCTGCTGCACTTTACCGAGCGGTCGTTCGTAAAATGCAACACTTTGTGAATACGCATACAACTTTAGCAACTTATATACCACTAAAATAAAAAAATATTTTAACTTTTTAATTTATAAAGAAATAATAGGATTTATTTGAGAGCTTACGCATTTTACAATTGCGCTTTATTAAAGTTTTGTTACAAATCTGCAACATAATTACCAAGCCTAGTGCAAAAATGGCACAAACAGTGAAAAACCTTCACTTACATAAACTAATAAATGGATTTATTAATAGCTAAGTTATTTATTTTAAATAGAATAATAAAAATATAATATGAGTGTCGTATTTTTCGACAATTTAAGCTGTGAGAGTTTTTGGCTGCGTCTCAATACTGTTACATACTGATCCCCATTGGGCAAAGTCTGTGACAAAGTTGTCACATTTATAGGGAAAAAATCAGAAAAAAATAGCGGATATTTTCGAGCATTTTTTGCTAATTAGGTGTATTAGCAGGCGAAAAATAGTTTTGGCACTTTTTTTGCGTTTAGGTGATACGCCAAATTTATGGCGATAAGAAATAACAAGAGTTCAAGAAGAGAGGAGTTTGCAGAGTGAATAATTCTTTCAAGTCAACCCCGCTAAAAGCACAAATTGCTAGCATTTTGATGGCATGCGCCCTGAGCAGCACTCCCACCGTGTTTGCAAAAGGCGTAACCGATGCCGATATCGCGAATGATGCCACCACCACGGGTGATGTCGTCAGTTATGGGATGGGTTTACGCGCCCAGCGTCACAGCCCTTTAACCAAGATTAACAAAGATACCGTCAAGCATTTAGTACCTGCGTGGTCATTCTCCTTTGGCGATGAAAAACAACGCGGACAAGAAGCGCAACCTATGGTTGCAAATGGGAAAATCTTCGTCACCGCTTCCTATTCTCGCTTATTTGCAGTCGATGCAAAAACAGGTCAAGAATTATGGCAATACGATCACCGTCTGCCAGACGGGATTCTGCCTTGCTGCGACGTGATTAACCGTGGTGCAGCTTTATATGACAATTTAGTAATTTTCGGTACGTTAGACGCTCAACTCGTTGCCTTGGATCAAGACACGGGTAAAGTGGTTTGGAAAGAAAAAGCCGATGATTACAAAGCAGGTCACTCCTATACTGCCGCGCCTATCATTGTCAATGGCAAAGTTATCACTGGGATTGCAGGCGGTGAATTCGGGGTTATCGGTCGTATCGAAGCCCGCGATGCGAAAACAGGTAAGTTAGTGTGGACTCGCCCTGTCATTGAAGGGCACATGGGTTACATGGTTGATAAAGACGGTAATAAGAAAGAAAACGGCATGACTGGTGATGCCGCTGGCAAAACTTGGCCAGGCGACATGTGGAAATATGGCGGCGGTGCCACTTGGTTAGGCGGCACTTATGATGCTGACACCAACTTATTATTCTTCGGAACGGGCAACCCCGCGCCTTGGAATGCACACACCCGCCCCGGCGACAATCTCTACACCGCATCAACGCTCGCTATCAGTCCTGATACAGGGAAAATCGTTTGGCATTACCAAACCTCCCCTAATGACAGTTGGGACTTTGACGGGGTGAACGAATTCATTCCCTTCGACTTTGAAAAAGATGGCAAAACCATCAAAGCAGGGGCAAAAGCCGACCGTAATGGTTTCTTCTATGTATTAGACCGCACCAATGGCAAATTACTGTCTGCCAGCAAATTCCTGCCTGATTTGAACTGGGCAGAAGGCATTGATTTAAACACGGGTCGTCCGATTGAAAAACCCGGCATGCGTCCCGGTAATCCTAGCGAAGCGAAAGAAGGCAAGAAAGGCACATCCGTGTTTACCATTCCTTCCTTCTTAGGCGGCAAGAACTGGATGCCCATGGCGTACAGCCCTAAGACGGGTTACTTCTACGTGCCCAGTAATGACTGGGGTATGGATATTTGGAATGAGCCAATTACCTATAAAAAAGGCGCGGCTTATTTAGGGGCTGGTTTCACGATCAAGCCTATTCATGACGATCATATTGGGGTGTTACGTGCGATGGATCCTAAAACGGGCAAAATCGTTTGGGAACAAAAGAACGTCGCGCCTTTATGGGGTGGTGTGTTAACCACCGCAGGCGACTTGGTGTTTACGGGTACGCCTGAAGGGTATCTGAAAGCGTTTGATGCGCAAACGGGTGAAGAATTGTGGAAGTTCCAAACGGGTTCAGGGGTGGTCGGTGTTCCTGTCACTTGGGAACAAGACGGCGAACAATTTGTTGCTGTCCCCTCTGGGTGGGGTGGGGCTGTACCTTTATGGGGCGGTGACGTTGCCAAGAAGATTAGCCATCTGAATCAAGGCGGTAGCTTGTGGGTGTTCAAGTTACACGCTAATTAGTCCACAACTTTGGTGGGATAAACCCTTATCCCACCTTTTTTTTAAATACATTTAATTTTAAGGAAACTTTTTCATGATCAAACGTAGCTTTAAACCTTTGTTATTAGCTGTTAGCTTATTTCCCGCAACTTTATGGGCGCATGGCGATGTCACCCCACAAGCGGTAGACATTACAGGTCTCACCCCGATTGGTAAAGATTGGAAAGAAGAAAATCCCTATCGTGGTAATGCAAAAGCTATCGAAATTGGGAAATCCGCCTATAATCAAAACTGTGCACGTTGTCACGGTTTAGGCGCGGTATCTGGCGGGATTGCGCCTGACTTGCGTAAATTACCTCAAGGAAAAGATGGTGATGAATGGTTTTCATACCGCGTTCGTGAAGGTGCAATTCGTAACGGGATCACCTACATGCCCAAAATGGCTGATTATTTAAGTCAAGAAGCTTTATGGGCGATTCGTAGTTGGTTAGACACTGTCAAACCTGATTAAGAAAAATCATGATTAAATTGGTGGTTGGAGCGTGCGTAGGATTATTGCTGTGTGGCAATATCGCTGCGGAAGGATTGGATAAGATTAAAGAAAAGGGTGCGCTGCGCGTTGCCCTGTATAAAGATTTTCCACCGTATTCGTTTGCTGACGCAACGCAAAAGATGCGCGGTGTGGATTTAGACATCGCCCGCGCGCTGGCGGCAAAGCTTGGGCTGGGTATGGATTTGATGGCAGTCACTGCGGGCGAAAGCATGGCGGATGATTTGCGCAATTCCGTGTGGAAAGGTCACTATTTAGGTGGCGGTGTTGCCGATGTGATGCTGCATGTGCCTGTGGATACGCGTTTTGCAGAAGATAATCCCAAAGTGAAAATCTTCGCCCCGTATTATCAGGAGCAAGTGACCCTAGCGTATAACCCCAAACGCATTCCAAACCTACCCAGTTTGCAGGTATTGCTAGACCATAAAGTCGGTGTGGAATTAAGCAGTGTTGCCTCAGTATTTTTGACCAGCACCATGCAAGGCTTATTGCGCAACAGTGTGCAACATTATCCCAAGTTTGCAGAAGCCCTTGCTGCCTTCCAAAAAGGCGAAGTCAGTGCGGTGATGGGGCAACGCAGCGAAATCGAAAGCGGTTTGGACAAAGATCAGCCCGTGATTTATAGCGAATCACCCATGCCCGGTTTAATCCAAAAGTGGACTGTGGGTTTGGCGGTGAAAGCGGATAATCCTGTGTTGGCAACTGAATTGGAACAAGCGATGAAAGCTTTGCAAAAAGACGGCACACTTGCCAAGATTTTTGCGGAATACCATATCAGTTATGCCCCTGTTGAAGAAGCGAAACCGTAAATCATGCAGCGCATTTATCGGGTTGGATTCATGCTGCTGTTACCGATGAACGTAGGGGCAATTCCTGCTGATCCGTTGAATTCGGTGCAATGGACGACGATGTACAATCGTTTTCTGAAAGATTACCCCGTACAGTTTGATTCACGGGTGCAAGTGCTTGCGCCCGAACAAGCTGAGAATTCGATGCAAGTGCCGCTGGCGGTGAAAGTTGAGGGTTTGCAGGCGATTGAAGAAATTCTGATTTTTGCAGACTTTAATCCCTTGCCGAAAGTGTTGAGTTTTTATCCGCAGCAGGCATTGCCGTTTATTGGCTTTCGGATCAAATTGCAGCAAGCCAGCCCAATTCGCGCCGCAGTACGCACAGCGGACGGCTGGCATGTCGGCGGCAAATGGGTGGATGCAGCGGGTGGCGGTTGTACTTTGCCAAGTGCCGCACGAAATTCGGGGGTGTGGGAAAGTCAATTGGGGCAAGTGCAAGGTCGAATTTGGCAACAGCCCAGCGCGCAACGGGTACGTTTCCGCGTGATTCATCCGATGGATACAGGTTTAGCGGCGGGCATTCCTAAGTTCCAGTTGGAAGAAATTAATTTACAAGACGCGACAGGTAAAACTTTGGCGCAGATTAAACCTGCTGAACCTGTCAGTGAAAATCCAATTTTTAGTATTGAGTTTCCCAAAAATTTGCCCTTGCCTACGCTACATATCAATGGGCGGGATAATAATGCAAATAAAATCAAGGCGGAACTTATACCATGAAGCTTTTTTGGTTGTTTGTTAGTAGTTGTTGCTTAGTATTTCTCTCTCTTGGTGGCGACGCGGCTGAGTTAAATTATCAACTTACGCCGCGTCAACTTTCCTCGGATACCTATGTTTTTGTGGGTAAAACCGAGGATTTTTCTTTTGAGAATGGCGGCAACATCGTCAATACTGCTTTTGTGATGACCAGCGCGGGCGTGGTGGTGATTGATACGGGTTCGTCGTTGCGTTATGGCGAACAGATGCGCCAAGCGATAACTAAAATCACCGACAAACTGATTGTGCAGGTGATTAATACCCATCATCATCCT
>JBDLSS010000029.1:0-2924 GCA_039799345.1 Pseudomonadota bacterium | reverse complement strand
CCACTAAACACCAGTTCATTTTTTCATGACGGGCTTCCAAATGTTCAACCACTTTTACCGTACCATTGATCGAAGGACCTTCTTCATCACTGGTGATTAACAGGGCAATTGAACCTTTGGGCTGCGGATGTTTGGCGAGAAAACGTTCACAGGCAGTGACAAAAGCCGCAATCGCGCCTTTCATATCCGCCGCACCGCGTCCGTATAACATGCCGTTGTCAATCGTTGGAGTGAAGGGGGGATATTTCCATGTGCTCGCATCGCCCGTAGGCACAACATCGGTATGTCCTGCAAATACAAATAAGGGCGCAGCATCGCCAAAACGCGCCCAAAGATTATCGACATCGACAAAGCGCAAAGCTTCAATCTTAAAACCTAAAGGGCGCAAACGTTCCGTAAGCAGAGCTTGACAGCCCGCATCATCGGGGGTGAGTGAGGCGCGTTGTAATAAATTAAGGGTTAAATCTAACGTTGGGGACATGATTATTATTGAGTTGCTTATATTTTAATGGGAAATGAAAACGCCCCCAAACTCTTGTTAAATAAAGAGCATGGGGGCGTGTTTAAACCACGCGCTTATTTAGCGGCGGGCTTGTCTTCAGTTTTGGCTTCATGTTTAGCTTCAGCAGGTTTTGCTTCGACTTTCACTTCAGGTTTTGCAACGTCAGTAGGTTTAGCGGCATCTTTACTAGCATCTGGCGCAGTCACTTCTGCTTTATCGTCAATCTTTTTCAAGATTTCGATTTTAGCGGTTTTCTTCAAGCCTTCTAAATAGGTTTGCATTTGACCAGCTTGTAACATGCTCTTGATTTGGTCTTTCACGCCATCAAAAGCAGGCGGGGTGACATCACGTAAATCTTCCAACAAAATCACATGAAAACCGAATTCCGTTTTCACAGGTTTCTGAGTGATTTTGCCTTTTTCCAAATGCAATAAAGCATCGGCGAAATCAGCAACCACTTGGTTTTTACGCACCCAGCCTAAATCACCGCCAGTTTTGGCAGAAGCTGCGTCAGTCGATTTGGTTTTTGCCAATTCGTCAAAAGCCTTGCCCTTGCCCAATTCGTCAATCACGGTTTTGGCTTCGTCTTCGGTTTTCAGCAAAATGTGTTTTGCTTTGAATTCCTTAGGTTTATTTGCCGTGAGACGGTCATATTCCTGTTTCAACGAGGCTTCAGTGGGCGCATTCTTTTCAAGATACAAATTCAGCGCGGTGGCAGCCAATAAGTTGCTACGCATTTCTTCCAGCTTGCGTGCAAACATGGGGTCTTTATCGAGCTTTTGATTCATGGCATCTTGCAATGCCAATTCACGTTCTACCAAATTGTCAATTAAGGTTTTGGCATCGATTTCGGCAGGATTACGATTTTGATCTGACAGGGTTTTCAGGTAATTATCATAATCTTGTTCTGTAATCACTTTACCGTTCACACTGGCAACAGGCTTGCTGTCTGCGGCATAAGCGGCACTGATCACTGCACAAGATAATAAACAACTACGCATTAAAGGCTTTAACATACACGGTGTTCCTTGGTTGTGGAAAATAGGTTTAATTGAAAAACTGCATCCTTAAATCCCTGAATGGGGACTCTGAAAAATAAAAAAGCAGGTAGTGGTAAATAAGTTATTGCTTATTGTCTGAATCAGGATTTTGTAGTGTGTTTAAAAACCTTCAAAGAAGCCCCCAACCCCCTAAAGGGGGCTAAACACAAACAAGTTATTTAATGTTTAATATTTTAAGTCCCCTTTAGGGGATTTAGGGGCTGGTTTTAAGGTTTAGCCCTCGGTTGGGGCGCAGTTAAAACCTACTGGATGACACGCCTTAACAAAACCTCTTAAGTTTTTAATTCTGAAAATCCGTTAATCCTGCAAATCCTGATTCAGACGATTTTTGTCACTTGAACACTAGATTTTTATACATTCTTTTCACTAGAGGCTTAAGGGCTTATTCGCAAACTCATCAGGCGTACAAGCTTTAATACTCAGTGCGTGAATTTCCGTATTCATCAAACTGCTTAAAGTGCTATACACCAAACGCTGACGTTGCAAAAGGGTTTTACCCACAAAGTGAGCACTGACAATCAGCAGGGCAAAATGTCCTCCGCCCGTTGCAGCACCTGCATGTCCCCTATGTTGTGCACTGTCATCACGTAATTCAAGATGGCTAGGTTCAAGAACGCTTAATTGCGCCTTAATCAGCGCGATGCGATCCGTACTCATTACGGTAACGTCTTGCGGAAAGGTTTCACCGTGACTCGAGCATAAACGCCTGCTTCTGCATACGGGTCCGCTTCTGCCCACGCTTTTGCAGCTTCTAAATTGCTGAATTCTGCAACGATTAAGCTGCCTGTGAAACCCGCATTGCCGGGGTCGAGCGAGTCTACCGCAGGATGGGGGCCTGCTAAAATCAAACGTCCTTCATCTTTTAAAACTTCGAGACGAACCAAGTGAGCAGAACGGATTTCAAGACGGGTTGCTAAACTGTTCGGGGTATCTTCCCCAAAAATTGCGTATAACATGGGTTTACATTTCCTTGTTTCAATCTATACCCGACCTCATCCGTTGGGTGAAACCCATCGACGGATAGAGGTCGATGGATTGTTCCTCCCCGTGAATGAGGAGCTTAACGTAAAGGATAACGATACTGGCGTATCCTTGTCAAAAAAGTCTCCCTAACAGAAGGAGGTTTCAAACCTGCAAGCAAATCTGATGAAAAAACCACGTTAAGCAGTGGGCGCGTTGGACAAATGATTTGTGACTAAAGCCAAAAAAATATAAATATCTAACATATCACGCGGCTGCATATCGACTAATTCTTGTTTGAGATACTGCGAAAACGCTAACAACTGTTGATAGGTGTGCCAGTTGGGTTTTTTATCATAATGTAGTTCAAATAAACACCAATCGGCAGCCGTACTGACCAC